>JAUIKU010000020.1 GCA_030430675.1 Bacteroidia bacterium
GTTAGCATCAGCGGTACTACAGAGGTAGGATTTACGCTAACAGGAAATTACACCTACAACGATGCTGACGGGGACTCAGAATCCGGCACTACATTTCGCTGGTTGCGAAACGGGAGCCCCATTGGTAGTGCTACCAGTCAGAGCTATACGCTGGTGGGAGCAGACCAGGGCACAAATATTATCTTTGAGGTAACGCCGGCAGCAGCCAGTGGCGTATCTCCGGGCAGTGCGGTGCAGAGTGCAGCAGTGGGCCCGATAGCCCCGGCCAATACCGCCCCCACGGCCACTGGTGTAAGCATCAGCGGTACTGCTATTGAAGGCCAATCTCTAACCGGGCAATACACCTATTCTGATGCAGACCTGGATCCTGAGGGAACTTCAACTTTCCGCTGGCTCAGGGGAAATAGTGCTATCTCCGGGGCTACCAGCCAAACCTATGTGCTTACCAATGCAGATGTGGGAAATAATATATCTTTTGAGGTTACTCCGGTGGCACAATCCGGGGTATCGCCCGGGACCCCGGTACGCAGTACGGCAGTTGGCCCTATCCAGGCTGCCAATGCACCTCCAACCAACATCACCCTTTCGAGCTCATCGGTACCGGAAAATAGTACGGTAAATACCGTTGTAGGTAATTTTAGCACCACCGATCCGGATAATCCCGGAGATTCTCATACCTATAGTTTAGTTAGTGGTGCAGGCAGTGGCGACAATGGTTCATTTAATATCCTAAACAATCAATTACGAACTTCACAGGTTTTTAATTTTGAGCAGGATAATTCCTACTCCATAAGAGTACAGACGGAGGATGCCGCCGGTGCAACTTTTCAGAAGGCATTCACTATTACTATAACCAATGTTAACGACTTACCGGTAGCGGTAGGTGATTTGAACAACAGTACTACCGGAACCGCTAGTATCAACATAAATGTTGCTGCTAACGATACGGATGAAGACGGGTCAGTGGTTCCGTCCACTGTAACAATTACCTCTAACCCTGCCAACGGATCGGCTGTCAACAATGGTAATGGTACCATTACCTATACTCCCAATGCAGGTTATGAGGGAGGAGACAATATCGAATACACTATTCAGGATAACCAGGGCGCCACTTCACTACCAGGTTCTGTCGTTATCACAGTAGGCCCCAATAATGCTCCGGTGGCCAATGATGATCTCAGCAACACTACCCTGGAGGATGTGGCAATAACCATCAACGTAATTACCAATGATACGGATTCCGATGGAAGTATTGATCCTGCCAGCATAAGCATTGCCACAGACCCTTCCAAAGGCTCCGCAGTAGCAAATAACAATGGAACGGTAACCTACACCCCCAACCTAAATGAGAATGGAACCGACGAATTCAATTATTTCGTAACTGATAATCTGGGGGCACCCTCCAATCAGGCACGGGTTGTAATAAATATCAATCCGGTTAACGATCCTCCGGTAGCGGTTAATGACTCGGAATCTACTGCTGAAGAGTCCCCGGTGGTCATCGATGTGCTGGCCAATGACAATGACCTGGCAGACTCTCAGAACGGGGGTGCTTTGGATCCAACCACTGTAAATATTGTAAATGGTCCCGCAAACGGGAATGCAGTGGCCAACACCGATGGTACTGTTACCTATACTCCAGCCGATGGGTTCAATGGTAACGACACTTTCACCTATAATGTAAGAGATAACAGCAATGCGGTGTCCAACAATGCCACAGTTACCATTAATGTGAGTAGTGTTAATGACCCTCCGGTGGCAGTTAATGATCCTACCAATCCTACCACAGAAGACAATGCGATTACCATTAATGTGGTGGCAAACGATACCGATTCAGATGGTTCGGTAATTCCCGCATCCGTTTTGATTGTAGATATCCCCCTGAATGGAATTGCTGTTAGCAACAACGATGGTACCGTTACCTATACCCCAAATGCCGACTATAATGGAAATGACAGCTTCAGTTATACTGTGGAAGACGACCAGGGCGCAGTGTCAAATGAGGCTACTGTAAACATCCAGATAGCTGGTGCCAACGATCCACCCCTGGCAGCAGATGATCTTAACAATAGCACCAATGAGGATACTCCCATAATAATTGCCATTACCAGTAATGATACAGATCCCGATGGCACATTGGACCTGACCAGCATTATAGCCTCTGACCCTGAATTTGGCAGCGTTACCACACATAACGATGGTACAGTTACCTATACTCCGGATCAGGATTTTAATGGAAGCGACTCCTTCACTTACACCGTGAAAGACAATGGTGGGGCGATATCCAATGAAGCATTGGTATCCATTGTTGTTAATGATATTAATGATCCTCCGGTAGCAGTAGACGATGTGGAGATTACTGATGAGGATCAGCCGGTCACTATAGATCTGATAATCAATGACCTAGATGTGGATGGTACCTTAATCATTGCTACCCTGACATTACAGTCAAACGTGGCCAATGGAACGTTGGTCAATAATGGCAATGGTACCGCAACCTATACTCCTAATCAGAATTTTAACGGGCAGGACAGCTTTACCTATACTATCGACGATGATGACGATGCGGTGAGTAATGTAGCCACCGTAAGCATCACGGTCAATGATATCAATGATGCACCTGTGGCTAATGATGATGCGCTTAACACCGATGAAGATATAACAGTGACTATTGATGTGGTTGCTAACGATACGGATGCAGATGGAACTATCGTACCATCTTCAATCATGCTGGTGGCTGCTCCCGGTAATGGTACCGCAACCGTTAAAACCGATGGCACTGTGGAATACAATCCCAATGAGAACTATAATGGGCTTGATACTTTCACCTATACCGTTCAGGATAATGATGGGGCACAGTCAAATATTGCCACAGTTACCATTTCAGTGAATGATATCAATGATGCCCTGGTAGCCAATGACGATACTGTAAGTACCAATGAAGACACCGCGGTAATTATTGACATATTACAGAATGACGTTGACCCTGACAATCCTATCGATGCCACTTCGGTTACCATTGTAACCTCTACCATGAATGGTCAGGCGGTGGTCAATGCCAATGGTACCGTTACGTACACTCCTAATCCACTGTTTAACGGAAATGATTCCTTTACTTACAATGTCAAGAATACCGGTGGACAGGTGTCCAACATTGCCACGGTGATTATTATGGTGAGTGATATTAACAATTTGCCCACTGCGGTCAGCGATTCTGCCAAGGTGTTCGAAGATGAGGTCTCAACGTTGAATATCCTTGAAAACGATACGGATGTGGATGGAACAATCGGCCCCGAAGGTGTTACCATTGTGTCAGGCACCAGCAATGGCACTATTGAAATAACCCCTCAGGGAATAATATATACCCCTGTGGAAAACTACAACGGAGGTGACAGTTTTGTTTATACCGTTACGGATGATGATGGTGGAATATCAAATGAAGCAACGGTGGGGATATTGGTGCGAGATGTTAATGACCCTCCTACAGACTTAATTCTGAGCAATACTTTCGTCGATGAGGTAACCATGCCGCAATCGGAGGTTGGAACCTTTACTACGGTGGACATTGATCCCGGCGAGTCGTTTTCTTACAGTCTGGTAGCAGGTGAGGGAAGCGAAGACAATGGTGCCTTTAGCATTTTTGAAGACAAGTTACTTTCCCAGGTGGTTTTTAACCAACAGCAGAAAGAAGAATACCAGATCAGGGTAAAGACGGATGATGGCGATAGTTCCCTGGAAAAGACCTTTGTAATTACAGTATACTCCAAACAAAATCCAATTGGTATCACCCCTGGTGAGTTGCCCGAATTACACCCGGTGGAGAACCCGGTTGAGGTATATCCGATTACGGTAGATGAAGGGGTGGAGATCGAAAGGGTATTGTTTAGTTACCGGGGACTGACTGCGGATCGCAATGATTGGGAGATAATAACATTGGAAGGAGTAAATAGAAATTATACCGGAGAAATAGCGGCTGAAGAATTTGATGAGCTGGGTGTTCAGTACGAATTTGTGGTAGAAAATACCGACGGAGGTTCCATAAACCTGCCTGGATTTACCTATAATCAGTACACCGGAGGAGGACTTAATTTTGAGAACCTGGTATTTGGTTCACAACAGGAAGACTACAATTTGCTAACTGTTCCATTGGATCTTGAAAACGGACAGGGACAGGCGATATTTAATGAATTGGGTACTTATGATAAAACCAAGTGGCGCCTGTTCTCCTATGAGAACAGCAATTACCTTGAGTATACCGAGGGACTGAATGAATTGCAACAAGGACGGGGTTACTGGCTGATTGTGGCAGAACAAGTCGATATCAGTACCGGGCCGGGTACTACAAAATTATTGGATAATCAACCTTTTAACCTGGATCTGAAGCAGGGATGGAATTTAATTGGAAATCCTTACGGCTTTACTGTTAACTGGCTGGATGTACGCAAGGCCAGTCCTTCGGTTACCAAGTTCATCGATGCGGAAATATTTATATATGACAACGAGGTAAACGACTACCGGCAGACTCCACTATGGGCTCCGTTCCAGGGTGCTTTCGTATTTGTAGAAGAGGACGTTATACTACCGGTACCACTATTGAAAGACCCTACTATCCAGCCAGGTAACCGGATAGGGTCAAGTTATGAGGTCAATGACGAAGACAACTGGGAAATAAGCCTGAATCTTTCTACTGCCAATCATACCAGTGGTGTAGGCGGATTGGGAATGAGGCAGGATGCCGATCAAAGTAAGGATCAGTACGATCTGGTCAGGATACCCCGGTTCATAGATTACCTGGATGTGAATTTCCCCAAACCAGAATACTTCGCTCCGGTGTTTTCAAAAGATATAGTGCCCACCACAGACCGGCATATCTGGGAATTTAGTATTGAAACGAACCTGACAGACCCCGAGATCATATTGGAATGGGGTGATATCAACGAGGTTGAACATAACCAGGAAATGTGGCTATACCATAAAGACAAGGAAGTAATAATCGATATGCAGCAGGCAATGCATTATAAATTTGCGAACCAGGGCACTCATAATTTTGCTGTATATTATGGTGATAAAGATTTTATTGCGTCGGAATTACAGCCGGATAAGGCGGCACTGGCAGCAGTTTACCCAAATCCATTCAGCAATAACCTTACCGTGCTGTTTACCTTACCGGAAAAGACTGACACGGGTATTGCCAGGTTGTCGGTATTTGATTTGACAGGCAGGAAGGTAAAGAACTTATGGCAGGACCAGTTCAGCCCCGGGTTTTATAAAGTTGTTTGGGATGGTACCGGTGATTCAGGAAGGCGACTATCGAGCGGAACTTATTTGATACGACTGGAAGTTAATGGACAAGAATCAATATTCAAGCGTGTTATCAAGAAGTAGAGCGGTTATCGTGGTATTCATGATACTGGTCTTTGGTTGGTTAACCACTTCCAACCTTAAGGCACAGGTATACTCAGGCCAAAGCAACACGCTTGATGTGCAAATTCTGAATGAGCAAGTAACCAATAAAACTGCCAAGCCGGTGGTGAGATGGATTTACCCGGCTGAAAATGTGGAATCTGTAAACCGCAGTGAGGTTAACCTTAAGCTGGGTATAGCCTCTAAAACAGCAGTAGTAAAGGTTACGCTCATGGTGAACAATGAGGTAGTAGAGATATTTGAAAACTTCTCCCAGGCCGATTCCGGATATTTATTTGATGCATGGCTTGAAAAGCAGGTACAGTTACAAACAGGGTCTAATGATATCATGCTGATCGTTCAAAATGAACAGGGAGCGCTTAAACATCAAAGAAAAATAGAGGTTGCCAGTTCTCCTGGTCTTAGCCGAGATCATGCCTTAATATTCGCCATTGATGAGTACGACACCTGGGAAGATTTGAACGGACCGGTACGCGATGCTGAAAATATCGCCCGGGTATTAGAGGAAAAAGGGGTTAGTATTGAGATCGTCCGGAATTTTACCACCTTCGACCTGCTGGCCAAACTGGAAGAATATGTGGTTAAGGAATTTGAGCCACACGATCAACTATTTATTTATTTTGCCGGTCACGGAAGTGTCGATGAAGCCACCGGTGAAGGTTATTTTGTCTGCAAAAATTCAGTTAATCTTGCCAATGCAAATTCTACCTATATCGCCTATAGTGTAATTAAGTCCATTATCAACAATATTCCTGCCCAGCACATATTTTTGCTAATGGATGCAGTAAGGGGAGAAGGGGATCTGCTAACTTCTGTATTTGAGTCCATTGAGCAGGAACAATCGGACAGTTCCAGTACGGCATTGCCTGAGGGTAAAACCAGGATTGGAATTTGTTCCGGCACCGATAAATACAGACAGGGACCGGCTTACAGTGCAGGTTCATATTTGAGCAAGGCCTTTATTACCTATTTGAGAAAATCTGAGCAGTCGGAACATCCTACCTGGGGTGACCTGTTACAGGAGTTCAAAGATATAGACCCAACCCCTGTCTATACTGAGTTTGGTGACCATAATCCGGGGAATGGATTTATTTTTAACCGGGCTGCCGCCGAAAACTAATTTCTAACGGTATTTCCTGCGCTTGGTTTTAGGGGAATTGTCGGGTTTCTTTTTACCACTTAAGATCCGTTTAAAGATATCCGACACCGAACGCCTTTCCTTGTAATCCTCGCAATCCAGCAATTCATCCAAAGGATAGGTTACCGGATCAAATTTCGCCCTCGAGATATTCCGGAACTCCTTGGAGCCATTGACTTGCTGCATGAACAAGCCCCAAATAGGTAATGCCATGGCAGCCCCCTGGCCGTAGGTGATGGTTCGGAAATGAATATTTGGGTCATCACTGCCTACCCAAGCACCAGCTACCAGTTCCGGTGTCAGTCCGATAAACCATCCATCGGCATGTGATTGGGTGGTTCCGGTTTTACCGGCGATATCGTTTTTGAGATTATACTGGGTCCGCAAGCGAGTAGCAGTACCCCGGTCAACTACCTGACGCAACATTTGTAACATCAATTCTGCGGTTCTTTCAGACATGGCGCGTTGATTTTTGGAATCGGAATTGTATTCTTCCAGCAATGTGCCATCGTTGCTCTCTATCCGGCTTAAAAACTTTGGTCGAACCATCTTGCCCTGGTTAGCAAAGCTGCTGTAAGCTCCTACCATTTCAAACAGGGAGAGGTTTGGCGTTCCCAGAGCTATTGATGGTACTTCCGGTATTTCACTTTCAATTCCCATCTTATGGGCCATGGTTACCGCATTCTTTATTTTGGTTCTTTTAAGGACTTTCACCGAAACTGTGTTTACAGAATGTGTAAGTGCTCCCTGTACGGAATAGTAGCCATCGTAATTTTCGTCGGCATTTCCGGGTGTCCAGTCATCGAAATTTGTATAGGTTACCCTTCTGGAGGAAACGAAATCACAAGGTTTTACACCATTTTCCAGGGCGGCTGCATAAACCACAGGCTTAAAAATCGACCCGACCTGTCTTTTGGTACCTATATTAACATGATCGTATTTGAAATATTTATGATTGATGCCCCCCACCCAGGCCAGTATGGAGCCATCGGAAGGAGACATTGCCATAAATCCGGCATTGAGAAAATACAAGTAGTGTTTAATTGAATCCAGAGGGGACATTTCCACCTCCTTTTCACCCTCCCAGGTAAAGATCTTCATGGGCAGGGGTTCTTTAAATCTGGCCTGGATCTCCTCTTCTGAAAGACCTTGACTTTTTAGATTTCTGTACCTATCGGTTTTATGGATGGCCGTGATCAAGGAGTTCCTGTTCTTTGACCAGGGGCGGCTATTTTTCCAGTGTTCATTGAATACTTTCTGCAATTGCATCATGTGCTCAGTCACCGCATTTTCAGCAAAATTTTGTAACCTGGAATCAATGGTGGTATGGATTTTCAGGCCATCGGTATACAGGTTATAGGGCTTTCCGGACTCATTTTGATGGTTTTCACACCACTCCTGCAACTGTGGCCTCAGATATTCCCGGAAGTAGGTTGCTATGCCTTCATTGTGAGAGGTGAGGGTAAAGTCGATATCCAGTGGCAACTGTTTCAGGGAATCCGACTCTGTTTGATAGAGAAATCCGTATTTCTCCATTTGGCTAATGACCACATTCCGACGTTCCAGCGACCTATCGGGATTGCGTACCGGGTTGTAGAGCGTGGTAGCTTTGAGCATGCCCACCAGCACTGCCGATTCCAATACATCTAGCTGCTCGGGTTTCTTATTAAAGAATCTTACCGAGGCGGTTTCAATACCAAAAGAGTTATGGCCAAAACTAACGGTATTCAGATATAGGGTAATGATCTCCTCCTTGCTGTAGACTTGTTCAATCCGGCGGGCAACTATCATTTCTTTCACTTTGTTGACAGGCAGTGCCATGATTCCAAGACCATTCCGGGGGAAAAGATTTTTGGCTAATTGCTGAGTAAGTGTGCTGCCTCCCCCTGAGCTTTGATCCCTAAGGATAATGGATTTAATTGCTACCCGGACCAGGCTTAGGTAATCAATTCCCTGATGCTGATAAAAACGGACGTCTTCAGTGGCGATCAATGCATCGATCAGGTGGGTGGGAATATCATCAAAACTGGCATTGGTGCGTTCCTGGAGATAATACTTACCCAATAATACGCCATCGGAGGAATAGATCTCCGAAGCGGTATTGTTCTGATAATTCAAAATGTCTTCGGTGTCGGGAATTGTTCCAAAAAACCCCCATAGTACCATGGTATAAAAACCTAATGCCAGTAAGAGTCCCAGGGCCAAGGTGGCTCCGGCAATCTTCAATAGTGGCAAATACCATTTCCCAGAACTCGAGGGTTTCTTTCTTACGGATTTCTTTCTAGGCACAACACAGCTAAAAAAACAGTCCAACAATGCGCTAACGCCCTGAAGGGTAGCATATTGTTGATAAACATGGTCAAAACTGTAAATCTACCATCTGGAAGCCGCAATCTACAATCTATAGGCAGTAAATTTTGTTGGTGTGTTCTGCAGGATAGCCGGTCTCCAGATGGAAATTTTCAGGCCAAGCCCTTAATAACTCCCATGGTATTTTCTTAAAAACCACTCCATACATACCAGAATCAATAAAATGGCCAGAGCCCAGGGCCATTGAATTATTGGTGTAAAAACCTCTTCGCTGAAAACGATTCCCTGGGCCTTTTTTGTTAACAGGTCATTTGATAATGCTTCCCATTGATCAGCAAAATAGAAGGTCCCATTGGATTTGGTGGAAAGGCTCCTTAATAGTTGGTAATCCGCAGTGAGGTTCAGCGATTCAAGCTGCATCTCCGTTACAGTAAACTGACCCTGGCTGGAAGCCGGTTTTCCATCGATTGAAGTTCGTGCCAGGTAATTATACACTCCGGGACTCAGGTCACTGATGCGATAGTTGGAATTACCCGCACTGGTAACATAGCTAAATGAATCACGGTAATCATCAGGACCTTCCAGACTTAGTTCAACGGGGAACCCGTAGGTCTCCTGGTATATTTCGTCGTAGATTTCCGTTTTCATTATTGCCGGTTCATTTACACTAAACGATTGGGTAACCGGGTAAACTCTGAATCGACTTTTGTCCTGATTGGAGGATAGATATTGTACCAGTTTAGATATAAGTTCATCAAAACGTTCAAAACTCTGGTTGATAGAATAGTCTTGCATACGCCATTGCCACATTCCTTCCCCTATCATCACTGCGGATTTGCGATCGCCATCGTCAGCAATCAACAAAAGAGGGTTTTCGGTAACCAGGCTGCCCACTCTTTGAAAAAGCAGGACTTCGGCACCAGTTCCTACCTGATAGTTGGCAAAGGGTACCACCACCGGATTGAAGCTGGACAGAATGGCTTGTAATTCGGAAGACAACTGAAATTTGGAAAAGCCGGAATTGTAACTTGGAGTCACCTGGTCCTTTTGAAAATTTATGGTCTTTATAGAAACAAAGTCATTTTCAGAATTGACCCGGTTGATATTTGACCTGCTTCCAAGGATGGTAAAGAGAGGTGTTTTAGATTTGAGTTGGTTGGCAATACTGGGTATTCTGAGAAGCTCCTGCTGACTTATTTGATGAAGAATGATCAGGTCATAGGTTGTTGCTTCAGGTTGATGAATGCCCGGTATATACAGATGAAACTTATAATTTTGATTTTTTTCTATTGCATTTCTAATGGCCTTAACATCCGGATGGGGGTTTTTGGAGGCTAGAAGTATATTTCGGTTACCTTCAATCACCTCGATATACGCGTGTTGCGTATTGTTGTTTTGAGTAAACTCTCCTGGTATCCCCTCCACAGTGATAGCAAAATCCTTCAGACCTTTGGATACTGCGTCCAACTCAAAATCAGTTTCTATCAATTGAGGAGGTGCAGCCAATTGCAGGGTTTTGGTTTTCAAAACCCTGCTCCCTTCAGATACTCTTACTTCCAGTTCACCCTGTTGGAATCCATCGTTTAGAATTTCCGCCCTGATAATAAATTTATTGCCCTGGTAGGCGATTTTGTTGTAGTGAATGGCCTTTAATCGTATATCCTGCTGTGGTATGGTATCTCCCACTCCAACTGTGTGAATGGGAAACCTGAAGTGGGCGTATGCTGGTGAAAGCCCCTGGTTATGTATACCATCGCTCATTAGAATAACACCACTTAGATTTTTCCCTTCGTAATCAGTTTGGATATCGGTCAATAGTTTATTTAGGGGGGAATTCAATTGTTGAAAATGAATTGAATCGGTGATGCTTTCACCCAGTACCTTGTCGAAGGTTCGGTACTCGACGCTGTAATCATTATCGGATAAGCGCAACCCCAGGTTTGTTAGGTTAGCCAGCTGCTCATTGATATAAGGGGAGGGAAGTACCTCTGTTAACGAGCTTGAATTGTCGATTGCCAGTACATAATGAGGCTTCTCGATGGTGTTTTTGAACTGCTTCAGAATAGGGCCTACCAACAGAAAGCAAAGAAACGAAATCAGCAGGAACCGAAAACCCATCAAAAAGTAATGAACGGTCTTGGGCCAGGGACCGGGTTTTCTATAAAGCAAAAAGGTAATTACCGCACCAACTGCCAAACACAGTATGATAAACCAGGGGGAGCTATCAAAAATTAACAGTGACTTTTCCATGCAAATAGGCCGGTATTATGAAAACGACAGTTTCCAACAATTAGTTTAACGGGTATGACTAGGTCAACATACCACCATCGACCTGGATTACCTGCCCGGTGACGTAGCTGGATTGATCGGAAGCCAGGAAAACAGCGGCCTGGGCTACATCCTCCGGTTTGCCCCCTCTTTTCAGGGGAATGGCATCACGCCAGCTTTGAACGGTTTTTTCGTCTAACTGGTCGGTCATTTCCGTTTCAATAAATCCTGGTGCAATAGCGTTGCACCTGATATTCCTAGATCCCAATTCCAGGGCAACGGATTTTGTGAAACCGATAATTCCAGCTTTACTGGCCGCATAGTTGGCTTGTCCGGCATTTCCCTTGATTCCCACCACCGAAGTGATATTAATTATAGAGCCACTTCTTTGTTTCATTAAAGTTCTGGCAGCCGCTTTCACAGTGTTGAAAACGGACTTCAGGTTGGTTTGGATCACTTCTTCCCAATGCGCTTCACTCATTCGCATTAGCAGGTTATCCCTGGTGATTCCGGCATTGTTTACCAATATATCCAATGAACCAAAGTCCGATACAAACTGGTTGATCAGCGCCTCCGCATCCTGATAATTTGAGGCGTCTGAGCGATATCCTTTCACCTTATCAACGCCCATTGATTTCAACTCGTTAACCAGGGCCTCACCTTTCTCTACACTGGATAGATATGTAAATGCCACCTGGGCACCCTGAGCGGCGAACTCCTTAGCTATGGCTCTTCCAATACCTTTTGAAGCTCCTGTTACCAGGGCAGTTTTTCCTTCAAGCAATCTCATATCTTATGTTTTGTTGTGTTCAAAAATATACTATCCTGGATTAAAAAAAAACTGAAGCAGCACCACCCTGGCAGCCCTGCCTTGTCACCGGGAATAAAGTGCTCTTCCTTGGTGTGGTGGTTTTTTTCTCTGAACAATTGGATTAAATTTGCAGCATTCCTAAAGTTAAAATTAAACCTGGTAAAATGGCTTCTAAATATGATCTGATTGTAATTGGCAGTGGCCCTGGTGGATACGTAGCCGCCATACGCGCATCTCAGTTGGGAATGAAGGTAGGCGTGGTAGAAAGAGCGGAACTTGGAGGCATTTGTCTGAACTGGGGGTGTATTCCTACTAAGGCATTACTAAAAAGTGCCCAGGTTTTTGAATATATCAATCATGCAGCCGACTACGGAGTAGCGGTAAACGGAGCCAAGGCCGATTTTGCCGCTATGGTAAAAAGGAGCCGGGATGTGGCCAATGGCATGAGCAAGGGGATTCAATTCCTGTTCAAAAAAAATAAGATAGATCATTTAAAGGGTGAGGGAGTTCTGAGTGCCCCCAAAACCGTGGAAGTTACCGATGAGAAGGGTGGTAAATCTTCCTATCAGGCAGATCACATTATTATTGCTACCGGCGGTCGATCCAGGGAACTACCGGGCATGCCAATTGATGGGAAAAAAATAATTGGTTACCGGGAAGCTATGGCACTGGACAAACAGCCTGAGCACATGGTGATTGTTGGTAGCGGAGCTATCGGGTCGGAATTCGCATATTTCTATAATGCTATTGGCACGGAAGTTATCCTGGTGGAATACATGGATAATATCGTGCCGGTAGAAGATGTGGAAATCAGCAAACAGTTGGAGCGAAGCTTCAAGAAGTCCGGTATTACCGTGAAAACAAAATCTGAGGTAACCGAAGTAGATACCAAAGGCACAAAATGTAAGGTTAAAGTAAAGACCCCTAAGGGAGAGGAAGTAATTGAGACAGATGTGGTGCTGTCAGCCGTGGGTGTGGCAGGGAATATTGAGAATATTGGCCTGGAATCAAGAGGAATAACTTTGGAGAAAGGCCGAATCGCTGTGGATGACTACTATCGTACCAATCAATCCGGAGTGTATGCCATTGGAGATGTGATTAAAGGTCCCTGGTTGGCCCATGTGGCTTCTGCAGAGGGTATAATTTGTGTGGAAGCAATAGCTGGAATGAACCCCGAACCACTGGACTACAGCAACCTGCCCGGCTGCACCTATTGCAGTCCGGAAATTGCCTCGGTAGGTTATACCGAAGCAGCTGCCAAGGAAGCCGGTTACGAAATTAAAGTTGGCAAATTCCCGTTTAGTGCATCGGGCAAAGCCAAAGCCGCCGGTAGCCCCGAAGGATTCGTAAAGGTTATTTTCGATGCAAAATACGGGGAATGGCTGGGCGCCCATATGATCGGTGCCAATGTCACCGAGATAATAGCCGAAGTGGTAGCTGCCAGGAAACTGGAAACCACCGGACATGAGATTATCAAATCAGTCCACCCTCATCCTACCATGTCGGAGGCAGTTATGGAAGCCACTGCTGCCGCCTACGATGAAGTAATTCACCTATAGGAATTGCGAATTACGGATTGCGAAAGAGGAGGGATCGCAATCCGTAATATCCAATTTATTTAGAGGCTAATTCCACGCTCCGTTCTATGAACCGGGTCAGTGAAGGCCCGTCCAACATATTTTGACTGAGCAATGCCAGGTCATAGGCCTGTTTAGCATACTTCACCCTGGTATCTTCTTTCTTAGCCTTCAGAATCTTAGCGCTCAATACGTGGTTGGCGTTAATTGACACATTATAGGTTTCAGGCATCTGACCCATGAACGACATGCCGCCCCCGCCACCAGTGGCTGCCATATCCTTCATTCGCCGCATAAATTCCGGCAATGTGATGGACACAGGCATTTCATCGGTAGCCATCGACTCCACACTTACTACTACACTGGAATTATCTATCGCCTTGGTAAACACTTCCTGCAGTTGCGTTTTTTCCTCTTCCGAGAGCACGCTTTCCTTGGCTTCCCCGCTGTCTATTAGTTTCTCCGTAGTATCGGCATCAACTCTTTTCAACTGGGTCTTTTCCAGCTTTTGTTCCAATTGGTTGATCCAGTGACTGTCGATGATCTCATTCATTATCAATACATCGTATGACCGTTTTTTGGCCGATTGTATAAAGGTATCCTGTTTGGCCGGATCAGTGGTGTACAGGAATATTGTATTGCCATCTTTATCTTTTTGATTGGCTGAAACCTGCTCCTGGTATTCATCCAACGTAAAATGCTTTGCATCGATGTTCTTGAGCAGCGCAAAGTCCTTGGCCTTTTCATAAAACTTATCATCCGTCAGCATTCCGTATTTAACGAACATCCCAATATTAGCCCACTTTTCCTGATAAGCTTCCCGGTCTTTTTTAAACAGTTCACCAAGCTTATCCGCTACCTTTTTGGTTATGTAGGAATTGATCTTCTTGACATTGCTGTCGCTTTGTAAGAAACTACGCGATACGTTTAATGGGATATCCGGTGAATCAATTACCCCGTGTAGCAGCATCAGAAACTCCGGTACGATGTCTTTCACTTCATCGGTAATAAACACCTGACGAGAATACAACTGGATTTTATTCTTCTGCACCTCGAAGTCATTCTTCAATTTGGGGAAGTATAAAACTCCTGTGAGATTGAAGGGATAGTCCACGTTGAGATGAATCCAGAATTGTGGTTCTTCACTAAAAGGGTACAGTTCGCGATAAAACTTTAAATAATCCTCATCGGTAAGATCGGCTGGGGCCTTGGTCCAGATAGGCTCCGTCTCATTAATCAGGTTGTCGACCTTGATGGTTTTGTATTTAGGGTTGCCATCCTTGTCCTTACCGTCTTCTACACTCTTATCCTTTTGTCCGAACTTTATAGGCACAGGCAGAAATCGAGCGTATTTGTTTAGGATTCCCTGGATTCTGGATTCTTCCAGGAACTCTTTTGAGTCATCGTTGATGTGAAGCACGATTTCGGTGCCCCGGTCTTTCTTTTTAGCGGGAGAAATAGAAAACTCAGTGTTACCATCACACTCCCAACGGGCAGCTTCGGAATTATCTTGATAAGACCTGGTGATAATCTCCACCTTATCTGAGACCATAAAGGCAGAGTAAAATCCCAGCCCAAACTTCCCGATTATTTCCTTTGCATCACCCGAATCCTTGAACTTCTCAACAAATTCGGCGGCTCCTGAAAAGGCAATTTGATTAATGTATTTCTTTATCTCATCAGCGGTCATTCCAATTCCCCGGTCTCGCACGGTAATGGTCTTCTTCTTGTTGTTTACCTCGATCTCCACCGTCAGATCTCCCAGTTCCTGCTGGAACTCTCCCAGTGAGGATAGTCTTTTCAGCTTCTGGGTAGCATCAACGGCATTGGATACCAGTTCTCTCAAAAAGATCTCGTGATCTGAGTAGAGGAATTTTTTAATGATGGGAAATATATTCTCGGTATGGATTGAAATAGTTCCGGTCTCTTTCATCTTAAATGTCTTTAATTACAAATTCAATTGCTCTCTGGACATTTCAAATTTCATTCCATGAGGACGGTAACCGGTATTTTATGACAGGATGTCAGTTTGACACCTAGGGAGGGTATCAAATCTGGCAGAAATCCATATTTCCAGCCTATTCAGGTCCGAATATTTGCTTGAGCTTTTCTTTGATCTCTACCGGAGGCAAACCCATTTTTTTATGCTGAACAATGGAATAGAGCATTTGCTTAATGCTCTCGGCGGGAAAGCCCAGCTGTGCTCCTAGACTGATGCCCAGTTCCAATTCCTGGTCATCAATTTCTCCATCCACCAGGATCAGCCATGACATATCAAATAACAGATCGAAACCGAAACGCTTGCTGGCTTCCGGGTTAAGGGTGATATTCTCCAGGTTTTGATGCAGGGACTCAAAATCCACCTCAATTTCAAACCGCTGGGCGATTTTAAGAATGAAATGGTATTCACATTCATCCATATGTCCATCAGAATGAGCCATTTTAAAAAGTTGTTCCACATATTCATGTCGAAAGTCACCAGACTCATCAATCTCTTTCTTTTGAAAAAGTTTTTGCAGCGGCATAGAATTCCCAAACTATTGATTCACCAAAAATAAACATAGTGTGACTGCATAACAGGTTAATTGCCAGCGATATATTACATGTGAGAACTTAGGTCCAATTGTGCCTGCCTAGGCCCTGTTGTAAATTTCAAAGGCTTCCTGGCATGCCTGCTCTATGGATTTGCCGGTTTGAGTAAGAGCCTGGATCTGATGCACTATGTCGTCAATCACTTCTGACTCAAACCCGGACTTCATAGCAATTGACCTGCAGAGTCCCAATTCCTTGGGGTCAATGGACTGATCTATCATCATGATAGCTACCAGGTCGAAGATCAGTCTCAGTCGTTGTTCCCTGTTTTGTGATGTAGTTGAGGCATCTTCCTGTTGCGTCTCCTCACTTAGTACCTGGATCTCTGCTTCCGAACAGGATAGTTTCTCCCCAATTTTTAATATAAGGTCATATTCCCTTTTCTCCAGATGGCCATCTGCCTTGGCCACCTTAATCAGTTCTTTGAGATATGACTTTCGGGAGTCTTTATTCTTAGCTCTGAATAGGTCAAATAACCTCATGGTTGCGATGGTGTGGGTCAGATGGTGCCTTTATCTTATCCTGTCTACCGATCTTACTAAAGCTTCATCTTTTCTTATAAACCTGTTTGCCAATAAATTGCAAATCAAGGCAGCTGCGGGAAGATACATGCCGAAATCATAAGTTCCCTCTCCCGCCAGGGGAATCATCTGTTCCATTCTAAAAGTAAAATAAACAGATAATCCCAGAAAACCAGCTAAAACCAATGAGTTAACTGCTCCTAATTTCAATTGCAACATACGGTTCCGAAACCGGAAAAGCGCTACCACCGCTACCACAATTCCCACCAATATCAATAATCCTAAAACAGCTGTGGGGAAATATTCCCTGCTGACCGGTTCCGGAGGTGAATATATTTCTGTATGGGTCACTTTTAGCAGGGCGCCAGTTTCACCGGTGGCATCCAGCTTCTGCCAGACAGGAAAGAACTGAGCAGTCACCAGGCACACTACTACCGCTATCAGAAATAATGACTGTACCCGTTGTATCATTTGGTTAGTGTTTTATTATTTTGCGACTAAGGTATAAAAAACACGGATAATGGCGCAAACCTGCCAACCAGGATCTGTGACCCATTATTTTATTGAGATACTTCATTGAGCTTTCGTACCACGGCAAAGGCTATCATGGCTGGCAAAAGCAAAAGAATGCCCATACCGTGCAACAACAACTGAATACCGCCCTGGAAATCTGCCTTAGGACCAGAGTGGATACGGTAGGTAGCGGCAGAACCGATACCGGAGTGCACGCCAGACAGCAATTCTGTCACCTGGATTTCCAAGAAATACTGGATACCGACCATACGGTTTACAAATTGAATAAATTGTTGCCCAGTGATATTGCAATTATTCAAATGTACCCGGTTTCTGAAACAGCTCATGCGCGGTTTGATGCAGTATCACGCAGTTACCACTATCAAATACATCATAGCAAGGATCCGTTCCTCACCGATACCAGTTACCATTTTCGTAAAGAATTGGCAACCACAGCCATGAATGAGGCCTGTGCCTTGATAATGGGATCCCATGATTTCAAAAGCTTCTGTAAAAGCGGGGCATCCGTTGATCATTATCAATGCACGGTTACCGAGGCAAAATGGAGTAAGCATAACGGAAGGCATCATTTTTACGTAAGTGCTAACAGGTTTCTGCGTGGAATGGTAAGGGCTTTGGTAGGCACCATGCTGGAGGTGGGAACCGGGAAATTAACCGTACGGGAATTTCAAGACATACTTGGGTCGGGAGATCGTCGCAGTGCCGGAAAATCGGCGCCAGCCCGAGGCTTGTTTCTCACCGAGGTGTCATACCCAGAACATGTACTAAAAGCAGATTAGTGGAGCAGGAAAAAAAGACGGGAAAAATTGTTGACCTAAAGGTATTAAAGAGACTGGTGGGTTTTATCAAACCTTACCGGGGTCAATTTTATTTTTTGGTATTCCTTACCCTGGCCACAGCTGTCCTAGGCCCGGTCAGACCCTGGATTATCCAGATCACAATTGACAATCATATTGCCACTGGCGATTACCAGGGACTGGTCAATATGACTTTCCTGCTTTTTGGTTTGTTGATACTGGATGCGGTGGTACAATATTCCCACACCTATTTGTCCGGTTTGATTGGTCAAAATATTATCAGGGACCTCCGCATTAAACTTTACCACCATTTGTTGCGTCTGCGCCTCAAGTTCTTTGATAAGACACCAATTGGCCGATTGGTGACCCGTAATGTCTCCGATGTGGAAACCCTGGCAGAAGTGTTTAGTCAGGGCATCGCGGCCATGTCCGGAGATATTCTCACCATCCTGTTTATACTGATGTTCATGTTTATTCAGGACTGGAAGCTAACATTGATAAGTTTATCCACTTTACCCATTCTGTTTGTCAGCACCTACATTTTTAAGGAAAAGATCAAAGAGACCTTCAATCGGGTAAGAAATGCGGTTTCCAATCTAAACAGTTTTGTTCAGGAGCATATCACGGGCATGAGTGTGGTACAGATTTTCAACAATGAAGAGGAGGAATATCGGAAGTTCAGGGAAATTAACACCGAACATAAGCGGGCCAATATCCGTTCGGTGCTCTATTACTCCATCTACTTTCCGGTAGCAGAGATTATCGGAGCTTCCAGCATAGGTCTGTTGGTCTGGTTTGGGGCGGGTCAGGTGATGCAGGGGAGTATTCCGGAGGTGGGTGTTTTGATCTCATTCATCATGTATATCAATATGTTTTTCAGGCCCATCAGAATGATCGCTGACCGCTTTAATACCTTACAATTGGGTATAGTAAGTACTGATCGTATCGTAAAACTGCTTGACTCCCAGGAGTATCTGCCCGACAATGGCACCTATGAAGCGGACTCCCTTAGGGGCAAGGTGGAGTTTCAGAATGTGTGGTTTGCCTATAACGACGAAGACTATGTACTTAAGGACATATCATTTAAAGTAGTTCCGGGACAGGCACTGGCACTGGTTGGAGCCACCGGAGCAGGGAAATCATCGGTGATAAACCTGTTGAGCAGGTTTTACGATATCAACCGGGGAGAAATCCGCATTGATGATGTTTCGATATCGGACTATAAGCTGGAGAATCTGAGGGAACACATTGGGGTGGTGTTGCAGGATGTATTTCTCTTTTCCGGTAGTATTGCGGAAAATATCACCCTGGGTAACCCGGAGATCCCATTTGATAAAGTGCAACAGGCTGCCGAGATGGTAGGAGCTCGACGGTTTATTGAACGTTTGCCCGGAGGCTTTAATTACAATGTAATGGAAAGGGGGGCCACCCTATCGGTAGGTCAACGACAACTGATCTCTTTTGTAAGAGCCATGGTCTATGACCCCAAGATTGTGGTTTTGGACGAGGCTACTTCCTCGGTGGATTCTGAGACTGAAGAACTGATCCAGTATGCCATAGAAAAGCTGATGAAGGGAAGAACTTCAATTGTAATAGCCCATCGCTTATCCACAATCCAGAATGCCGACCAGATATTGGTTATGGACAAGGGAGAGATACAGGAACGGGGCAACCATGAGCAGTTGTTGGACCTGAATGGATATTACACCCAACTATACCACATGCAGTATAAGGGTGTGCTGTCATGAGTAAGATAAGTCTGGGAAAGGTGATGGCAATCGTGGTGCTGTTGCTATCGATAGTATTTTTAGTGGGATATTGGAAACTCGGTGGATTTAACCCGGTCCGCATTGAACTGGTTGCGGTAGATTCATACTATTTGGTGGGCAAATACTTTCAGGGGTCCTTCAAGAGTGATACCATAGGATACTATTTCCAGGAAATGAACAGTCATATTGAAAATGGTGTCCAGGGAGAACCCGTGATAGTATATGACCAGGAACCCAGCGGTAGTCGCGGTATCTCAGAGAGCTTTATTGGCATCAAGCTGACAGATATACCACCGGCCCTCTCCGATCTGGAGGTACGGGAAATCTCCGCTTCCGGGGCAATCAGAGTACATAAAGAAGCTCATATAAGCGTAATGCCCAATCCCGATAAGATAAAGCTACGCATCAGGGACTTTGCCAAAGCACAGGGGCTCACTATTGATGGACCCAGTATAGAGATCTATAAACCCGATAACCGCCTGGTGATTGAACAGCCGGTGGCTAAAGCTGTCCATCAATAGAGTTTATCTAAAAATAATAGATATATTGTTGAACCTTGAAGGACACCATAAAATGGAATGGGTAATCATTTGTTTGCTCAATGTTTTGTGTTTGTTTTCCGGATGTGACCAGAGCAAGGTTAAAACGATGAAGGTAACCGCTACGGCATTTACCTCAAATGATGTTCAAACCACGGATAATGAACCATCGATAGCTGCCTGGGGGGATGAATTGACCCCTGGAATGAAATGTATTGCCGTATCCAGAGATTTGATTGAACTCGGCCTCACCTACAAAACAGAAGTAACCATTGAGGGATTACAGGGAACTTACAGAGTCCTGGACAAAATGAACAAACGATGGGAGAAAAAGATTGATATCTATATGGGTAATGATCGAGAAGCTGCCCGGCAATGGGGCAGAAAGCAAGTAACTATTTCCTGGAAAGCAGAACCGTAAAATCCCAATCTACTAGGCCATCTCATCCACCTGAAGCTGCTTTTCATATAGCTCCCGGTAAAAGCCATTTTGAGCCATCAGGTTTTTCTCAGTACCTTGCTCCACTATTTCACCTCCATCCAAAACCAGTATATAATCCGCAAGCTTGGCACTGCTTACCCGGTGAGAGATGATCACGGTGGTACAATCTTTCATAATACCTTGCAGGTTTCTCAGGATGGTATTCTCTGTTTTGGTATCGACCGCGGAGAGGCTGTCATCCAAAATTAGGATCTTTGGCTTGCGAATAATGGCCCTGGCGATAGAAACCCTTTGTTTTTGACCTCCTGAGAGCGTGATCCCTCTTTCCCCCAGCACTGTTTCAAATCCATTGGGGAACTGACTGATATTGTGATAAAGGTCCGAATCCTTGGCAGCCTGGATCACCTGATCCTGGTCTAAGTTGCCATTGCCAAACCCTATGTTGTTCTTGATGGTATCGGAAAAAAGAAATACATCCTGCGGAACGTAGCCAATTGACTGGCGTAAATGTGGCAGGTGGTAGTTTCTGATATCCTCTTTATCGATCTTCACCACCCCGGAGTTTACATCGTATAGCCGGCAAATGATATTGGCAATGGTACTTTTTCCGGATCCGGTAGTGCCAATAATGGCTATGGATTGACCTGGCGCCACTTTAAAGGAGATGTTTTTTAATGCTTCGATTCCCGAGTCGGGATAAGTAAAACTGACATTTTCGAATATAATCTCTCCCCTAATCTCCTTTTTAAGGTCCTGAAGCGATACAATATCGGTCTTTACTTTCAGGAACTCATTGATCCTTTTTTGAGAAGCGTCGGCTCTTTGGATAAGGCTGGTAACCCATCCCAGGGAGGCTACCGGCCAGGTAAGCATGTTGACATAAATGATAAATTCCGCAATGTTCCCAATAGTTAGTGATCCGTCGATCACCTGGTCGCCGCCAATAAATACTGTCAGGATCACACTCATTCCTATCAAGCCCATAATCAATGGCAGGAAAAAGGCATTTATGAAAGTCAATCGAAGTGACTTGTCGCGGTAATGTTGACTCTCCAGGGCAAATTTTTGTTCTGAATCGATCTCCCTTACAAAAGATTTTATCACCCTTATCCCAGAAAACGCCTCCTGGACATAAGTGCTGAGCGCAGAGAGGCTTTGTTGAATTTCTTCGGATCTCTTGTTCATTATGTTACTCACCAGGTAGATACTGACAGACAATATTGGCAGTGGCAAAAGGGAATAGAGTGTCAGCCTGGGATTAACAATAAACATGTAGGAGATAACGATTATGAACAGGGTAATCAGATTGATACCGTACATAATTGCCGGTCCCAGGTACATCCGCACCCTGCTGACATCTTCGGAAATTCTGGCCATAAGATCGCCGGTGTTGTTTTGCCGGTAGAAACTGAGTGGCAGGGTTTGATAGTGCTGGTAAATTTCATTCTTTAGATCAAATTCAATCAAGCGTGACATCACGATAATTGTTTGCCTTACCAGGAACAGAAATATCCCCCGGATTATGGCCATGGTTACAATAAGCAAACCGGCAATTAATATTGACCTGGCAAATATGCCGTAGAGCCCGTCCTGCAATGTGGTTCCGTTGTACAGGGTATAAAGGTCGATGTTTTCTTTGACCAGGTTGATGGCGTGGCGCACAATCTGCGCGGGAATAATTGCTACAACGTTGGTAATTATAATAAAAATTGTGCCTAATATAAGGTGATACTTATACTTGAGCAGGTACTTATTCAAGTATCGGAGTTCCTTCATTGTAAATTAGAAACGGCTAGCGGGGACTTTTGTTGACATGCCGGTGGTAAACTTACATAAGATTTTTAAGCGTAGTGCCGGCTGCTTTGAATTAATCCTTAAAAAGGGCTACTTTTGCCCTGATTCCGGGAGGTTGGTCAGATGCTCAACAGGAGAAATTTACGTATCAAAGCCATGCAAACCTTATTTGCATGTCATCAGCTTCGCAACTCTGATCTGCAGATCGCCTGGGAGCAGTTCAAGGGATCAGTGAAAGAAATTCACGGTGAGGTTCCCGAATTGGCAAAGCTGGAAAAGTCCTTTAAACAAAATCTTATTGGTTCGGTACCCGAAAATTCCTTAAAGCTGCCAGAGGAGTTTAAAGATTTGGCGGTAGCGGCCATGGAAGATTACCAGCGTGGTCTGGATAAAGATCTTAAATTTCTGCGGGTTCAGATGTTAAAGGAGGTAGAGGGAATCAATCAGCTATTTCTTTGGGTCATGGGTTTGTTTCCGTCCCTGACTGATTTCGAAAGAGCGGTGGTTTCCCGAAAGAAATCTCTTTCCAATGGAAAACCTGCCACAGTCTTACAGCAACTCAAGGTAATAGAGCAGATAGCCAAATCTATTGAGGGTATTGAATTACCCTCCTGGAGCAACCATCAGGACAGACTTTCACAGTGGTACAAAGAAATTAAAAATCACCTGAATCTTACAGATGTTGAACACACGGGGTCTTTGGAGGAGGAAATCAATATTTTACGTCATATTTTCAAATCGATTCTGTGGAAAAGTGATTCATTTCAGAACTTTTTTGAGGAACATGACAGGGGGTGGGTGGAAAATAAAGATATAATTAAGAGCCTGGTAAATAAGACCCTGAAGTCCATTACCGCTGATGGCGTGGAGTTAGCTCCTCTTTCCTATCAATGGGATGACGATAAACTTTTTTTTAAAGAAATTTTTGATAACACCTTAAAAAACGAATCCTGGACAGAGCAACTGATCGCTGACAGGGCGAAAAACTGGGAGATGGACCGTATTGCACAGGTTGACATGATCCTGCTTAAAATGGCCATTACAGAAATGATAAATTTCCCCAGTATACCTGTTAAAGTAACCATTAATGAATATATTGAATTGTCTAAAAAGTACAGCACACCCAAAAGTAAGAAGTTCATCAATGGTATTTTAGACGTCCTGGCTGAACACCTGATTGAAGACGGGACCATCAAGAAAAGCGGCCGGGGATTAATTGACAATAAATAGCAAGGCAATGAGTAAAACCACAGATAATCTAATAAGTTTTCTGGCTGGCGCCGCCGCCGGTGCCATTCTCGGCATATTGTATGCCCCGGACAAAGGTACCAACACCCGCGAGAGACTTACATATAAGTTGGAAAAGTACAAGCAAAAACTCGAGGACCTGCTGGAGGAGATAATGGATGAGGAAGCGGAACCGGTACTCAGCAATGCCCGGTCGGAGGGAGAAAGGGTGATACAGGATGCCAGGGAAAAAGCGGAAAAGCTGCTGGGAGATGTCGATGAATTGATTGGTCAAATCAAAGACAAGAAGTAGGCTGTATGCAGAAGGAAGTAACTTTGATCACCGGGGATGGCATTGGACCTGAAATAACAGTTTCCGTTAAGAAAATATTCGAGGCCGCGGGGGTTCCCGTAGCTTGGGAAGAGGTAAATGCCGGGATGACCGCCCTGGAAAAAGGGGAGGAGCTAATCCCCCAGACCCTGATAGAGTCAGTTAAAAGAAATAAGGTGGCCTTAAAGGGACCCATTACCACTCCGGTAGGTAAAGGTTTTAAGAGTGTGAACGTGCAATTGCGTCACATGTTCGATCTTTACCAGAATATAAGGCCCTGCAAATCTACGCCAGGAATCAATTCGAAGTTTGATGATGTGGATACGGTACTTTTCAGGGAGAATACCGAGGGACTTTACGCCGGACTGGAGTTGTATGACGACCGTCTGGAGATGGCCGATTCTATTGCCAGGGTCACCAAGAAAGGTTCATTGCGGATTGTCAGGGCTGCCTTTGAGTATGCCCGTAATTTTGACCGTAAAAAAGTCACCCTGGTACATAAGGCCAATATTTTAAAATGGATCGGTAAAATCTTTCTCGATGCCGGGGAGGAGATTTCAAAGGAATACCCGGATATTGAGATGAACGATCGCATCATTGATAATATGTGCATGCAGCTGGTGCTTCGACCCCGAGATTACGATGTCATTGTCACCACCAATCTATTTGGAGATATCCTTTCGGATTTATGTGCGGGTCTGGTTGGCGGATTAGGGCTGGTAGCCGGTGCCAATGTGGGTGATGAGATTGCCATATTTGAGGCTGTACATGGATCGGCTCCGGACATTGCCGGGCAAAACAAGGCCAACCCCACTGCCCTAATTAGGTCTGCAATTCTTATGCTAAAACACCTGAAAATGAATAATTTTGCGGAGCAGATCGATAATGCCATGAATAAGACTCTGGCTAATCCCCAGCATTGTACCGCTGATCTGGGCGGGCCCTTGGGAACTACAGAGTTCACACAAACTGTTATAGATAATTTGAATTAACATATTAAATCAGATATCATGAAGACTATAAAGCTCAATCTAATTTTCGCTATACTGGTATTAGTTTCCGCCAGTTGTGACAGCGTACTTGAATCCAGAGTTTCTGAATTGGAGCGGCGGGTAGCTAAGTTGGAGAATGGCGGTGCTACCGCCACCACGATAAATGCCACCCCCACTGCCAATGCCAGCGCCGCTCAACCGGAGGTGAAACCCGACGGACCATTACCCGAATTTAGCTTCGCCTCGGAGACTCATGATTTTGGCACCATTCCGGAAGGAGAAGTGGTGGAACACACATTTACCTTTACCAATACAGGAGAGGCTCCACTGATCATTCAAAGTGCTTCGGCTTCTTGTGGCTGTACCGTGCCATCTTATTCCAAAGAGCCGGTTCCTGTTGGTGGTACTGGTGAGATTGCTGTCAGGTTCAACAGTAAAGGTAAAAAGGGAAACCAGGCACCTACGGTAACTGTTACCGCCAATACCTTCCCAAAGGTGCGAAAGCTTCGACTTAAAGGTTCGGTTAATACCGCCGGGTAGAAAATCGCCCATAAACTAAACACTATGCTTAATTCAGTTTTATTGCAGGCGCCGGCCGGAGGGGCCGGTACCATGAATTTAATCTTCATTGGAGGGATTCTACTGGTATTCTATTTCTTTATGATACGTCCGCAACAGAAGAAACAGAAAGACCAGAAGAAATTCCTGGGTGCCATAAAGAAAGGCGACCAGGTGGTAACTCTGGGTGGGATCCATGGAAAAATTACTGCCATCGATGAAAACACGGTCACCCTGGAAGTTGACCGGGGTGCCAGGATTAAAATGGAAAAATCTTCCATCTCTTTTGAGGCCAGCAAGCAATACTCCGGCAATTAATAATAGCCGTAAGGCGGTATTTTACTTATGCAGGTGGGCATAACAGGCGGTATTGGCGTTGGTAAGTCAATAGTTTGTAAAATACTCGGTATTCTGGGAATACCTGTGTATGATGCCGATACCAGGGCCAGGCAGTTGATGGAGTCAAGTCCTGATTTAAGAAGTGAAATTACCACCGCATTTGGTGAAGACAGTTATACGGCAGCCGGTCAAATCAATCGCAGCTACCTGGCTGAGCTGGTTTTTTCGAATAAAGAGAAAGTGGACCAACTCAATAGTCTGGTTCACCCCAGAGTAGCCCGGGACTATGCATCGTGGGTAGACCAGCACAGGCAAAAACATCCCTACCTTATCAAAGAGGCAGCTTTATTGATCGAGTCGGGTTCATACCGGCAGTTGGACTATCTGGTAACAGTGGTAGCACCGGAAGCGCTAAGGATAGAGAGGGTTTTGGCTAGAGATCCTCACCGGAACCGGGACCAGGTACAATCCATTATAAGCCGCCAGTTATCGGATGCGCAGCGGATCGATAAATCAGACAGAATTCTGTACAATGATGAAAAACAACCTTTGCTTCAGCAGGTTCTGGACTTGCACCAGTTTTTAATCAAGCAAATTTGAGGGTAATTGGATCTGGTCGCTGTAGAACTTCATGCGGGTATGAAATGCCGGTAATAACTCAATTCTTTCAATCATATCTCTCTTATGATTATAAAACACTTCCACATAAAAATTGTTCAGCAGGTACAGATTGATCTTATAACCGTAGTATCTGATGGCCACTATGAAATTGCCGTTTTGAAAAAGTAAACGGACCTTCTCTTTAAGCGGTAACGCATTGAATTCTTTATGGGTTATACCATTCATGATACCTAACAAGATTACATATTTTTTCTACTAATAAAAAGCGGATGTAAGGTATTCAGGGCTTTTGATTGTGACAATTTCTACGATAGAATAATATTTGTTTTAACCTAAAAAGGAATAGTTCACGTTACAATTTGTCATGAAAACGGATATACAGACAGTAAATTTTGATGCTCCGGAAACACTGGTCCAATTTATTGAAAATGAATTATATGATCTGGAAACAGAGTTTGACCAAATTATTGGAGCGGAAGTATATTTAAGACCCGGCAGAAGCGAGGAGGATAACAAGACCGTCAAGTTAAAGTTAAACGTCCCCGGTCCGGATCTGTTTGCCGAATATAAATCCAGCAGTTATGAGGGTGGCCTGGTTGAGGCAATTGAAAAGGTAAGGTTCCAGCTTTATAAGATGTCCAAACGGAACGGACGAAGGGTGTAGATTGTAAGACTGTCCTGGGAAATTTTGGGTGGAAGATGGGGTTCGAACCCACGACCTCTGGTGCCACAAACCAGCGCTCTAACCAACTGAGCTACAACCACCATGAATATTATCTTATTTGGTTTGCAAAATTAGATGATTGGTGGCATTTCGCAAACAATTACACTCCAAATTTTACCTGTTAAAAACTAGTCTTTGACCTCTTTTGCCAGGGTCAAACGCGCCCTCTTTGTACACCAGCTCTCCCGAAACCAGGGTATGGGTTACAGCAGAGCGGAAGCTTAACCCTTCAAAAGGTGACCATCCACATTTTGCTATGATGTTTTCTTTGGTCACTGTCCAGGGTCTGTCCAGATCTACCAGCACCAGGTCCGCAAAATACCCTTCTCTCACATACCCCCGATCTTTCACCTGGAAAATTTCCGCTGGATTGTGACACATTTTTTGTACAATGGTTTCCAGCGGAATTCGTCCCCTGTGATAGCATTCTAGCATGGCCACCAGGCTGTGTTGTACCAATGGGCCACCAGAAGGTGCCCCGGTATAGGGCCTGGATTTCTCTTCCCAGGTATGGGGTGCATGATCCGTGGCAATAACATCGATGCGACCATCCAGTAATGCCGCCCAGATCTGTTCCCGGTCTTCCCTGGATTTTATGGCGGGGTTCCATTTTATGGCACTGCCTTTTTGTTGGTATTCATTATCGGTGAACCACAAATGGTGGATACAGGCTTCCGAGGTTATATGTTTGGTTTCCAGAGATTCCGAACTGAAGAGATTCGTTTCTTTGCCGGTGGAAATATGCAGAATGTGCAACCTAGTATGGAATTTTTTGGCCAGTGCTACCGCCCGGGAAGAACTGAGGTAACAGGCTTCCGCAGATCGAATCTCCGGGTGACATTTAAACGGTATATTGTCCCCGTACTCATCGAAATAGCGTTCAAAATTTCTTTTTATGGTTTCTTCATCCTCACAATGGGTAGCTATGGGCAAGTGAGCTCGTGAAAACAATCCTTCCAATGCTTTCTCATCATCAACCAGCATATTCCCTGTACTGGAACCCATAAATACTTTTATGCCACAGACGGTGTGAGGGTCGGTTTGCAATACCTGGTCAAGATTGTCATTGCTGGCACCCATATAAAAAGAATAGTTGGCCATGGAGTTCCTGGCAGCTATCTGGTACTTATCCTCCAAGAGGGATTGAGTAAGGGTAGGTGGTTTGGTATTGGGCATCTCCATATAACTGGTAATGCCACCGGCGACTGCGGCCTTGGATTCGCTGGCGATATCTCCTTTATAGGTTAAGCCCGGTTCTCGAAAATGGACCTGGTCATCAATTACTCCTGGCAATAAATATTGTCCCCTGGCATCAATCACCGTGCTCCCAGGTTCATTGAGTGTCTTGCCAATTTTGAAGATACGATCCTGCCTAACCAATACATCAGCCTGGTGGATCCGGCCTTCATTCACCAGTTGTGCATTCTTTATTAGAATTGGAGCCATAGTTGCAATAATACTATTTTTGAATATAAAACTTTAGCTTTGACAACCGGCTTGGTACAGCCGAAATCGAATGGAGTTTACAAAGTTCAAATTAAACAAACAGTTGTTGCAAGCGGTTAGTCAGGCCGGCTACCGTCAACCTACTCCTGTCCAGGAAAAGGTTATCCCTTTGATCACAGCGGGCCATGATGTAATGGGGATCGCCCAGACCGGCACCGGTAAAACCGCTTCATTCCTG
The DNA here is from genome assembly GCA_030430675.1 of Bacteroidia bacterium. GTDB lineage: Bacteria > Bacteroidota > Bacteroidia > Cytophagales > Cyclobacteriaceae > SZUA-3. Next base: position 28,993 of record JAUIKU010000020.1, read on the forward strand.
TTGCCTGTCTTAAAGAAGGTTGGCTATGCTCAGGGAGCATCTCCCAGAGTCTTAATTCTGGCTCCTACCAGGGAACTGGTTACTCAGCTATACCAGGAGACAATAAAGCTCAGTCAGTACACCGATATCAGGTCGCTGGCGGTCTACGGGGGAATTGGTCCAAAAGATCAGATCCAGGCGCTAGAGCAGGGAACTGACATCATATTGGCTACACCAGGGAGATTCCTCGACCTGTATGGGCGCGGATGCATTCCGGTGAAGACCCTGAAAACCCTGGTACTGGATGAAGCCGATAAGATGATGGATATGGGCTTTATGCCACAGATTAGAAGTATTCTGGAGGTGATTCCCTTAAAAAGACAGAACCTTTTGTTTTCAGCTACCATGCCCTCCAGTGTCATCGAGTTGTCGGAAGAGTTTCTGGAGTTTCCGCAGAAGGTTGAAATTAGTCCCTCTGCGACCACCGCTGAAACAGTTAAACAGTTTGCATATCATCTGCCTAACCTTAAAACCAAGATTAATTTGCTGCATCACCTGCTGACCAATACCAAGGCATTCAACAAGGTGATCGTATTTGTGCGAACCAAAAAGACTGCGGATAATATATACAAATATTTAGTCAGGTCTACCGAGGGGGAAGTACGGGTAATACACAGCAATAAGGGTCAGAATACCCGAATTAATAGCTTGAATGCCTTTAAGAATGGTGAGGTCAGGGTATTGGTCAGTACTGATGTTGCCGCACGGGGGATCGATGCCAGCATGGTCAGCCATGTCATTAATTTTGAGGTTCCTGTGGTATATGAGGACTACGTACACCGTATTGGTCGTACCGGCAGGGCAGAGCATCCCGGTATTGCCATAACATTCTACGACCCCTCGGAGGCCTACCACCTGAAGAAAATAGAAAAGCTAATAAAGCAACAAATCGACCGCCATCCGGTACCCCCGGAGGTAATAATCGAGAAAACCAGTTTCAAGGAACAACAGATTATTAATCGCGCCATTGACCGACAGAGACAAATAGAGGATCCCACTTTCCAAGGGGCATTTCACAAGAAGCAAAAGGGCAGGAGTAAGCGTAGATTTGGTAACAGGAAATAGGTTTTTCCAACCGTCAGTGTCCTATCAGACAATTTAAAACTATCGGTCAATAATTAAATAGCATTATTCAGTTTATCTGCTATATTTGTAATTAGAAAGATGGATAAAATCTTTCTTTCCATAGCTGGTTGAGAAGATCTTGGGGGTAAGTAGTTTCTACTTCCCTCAAGATTCTTTTTTTATGGGTTCAACCGTATTCTATCCTCCCTGTTAGCCAACTCCCAGGCACAGTAGAAAATCAGTTCACATCGTTTTCGCAACAAGTCAAATCTGATCTTATCCACGGTATCCGTAGGTTGGTGGTAATCGTCGTGAGTACCATTGAAATAGAATATAATGGGGATATTATGCTTGGCAAAATTATAGTGATCGGACCGGTAGTAGAACCTGTTAGGGTCATCTGTAGAGTTATAGGTATAATCCAGTTGAAGTCGGGTGTAGCGTTGGTTCACCTGTTCATTTATTTCATGCAGATCCATTGAGAGCCGGTCCGAACCAATCACATACACATACTCATCCGCATCCTGGTGCTGGGGATCTACCCGGCCTATCATGTCTATATTGAGGTTGGCGATGGTTTGTGATAGTGGCCACACCGGGTGATCGGAATAGTACTCGGACCCCAGTAGTCCTTTTTCTTCCGCTGTCACCGTCATGAACAACAAACTTCTTCGGGGGCCATGACCTTGTTCCTTGGCCTTGGCGAAAGCCTGGGCCAACTCCATTACCGCGGCTGTACCGGAGCCGTCATCGTCTGCTCCATTATAGATGTTTTGGCCCGCCTTACCCACGTGGTCATAATGAGCGGTAATTACTATTAGCTCATCCTTTTTATCACTTCCCTCCACCAAGCCCAGTACATTCTCGGTATCAAATTTCTCGGATACCTTTTCAATCTTAAGTTGTATTTCACCGCGAAACTTTCTCATTGGATTTTTTCCGGAGGTCCTGGTTTTTAGATGGGCTTTATCCAGTTTTTGCCGGCTAGTATCAAGTATATCAATTAGCACATCATAGCTGGTATAAAAAGTAATGTTCTCTCCCGGCCTGTCTTTGTCCTTGCTGATGGACTTTGTTTCAAAGTAATGCGCATTTCTTTCCAGGAATGCAGTGAATTCCTCCCTGGTATCAGTATAGAGTACCAAAGAACCGGCAACCCCCTGGTTTTGGGCGGTCTTTACTTTGCGTCTCCTTTCCTCAGGGGTCTTTGCGAAAAAAGCCACCATAGCATCTTCTACTTCCAGGCCTTGGTAATCAATTTCCTCACCATTCCCCACAAATTGCAGTTGGAAAGTTTGTGGTTGTGGTAAATCAGCATTGCCGATAAAAGCGACATCCCTTAGGTGTTGATACTTTTTATTTCCCGACTGCACATACACGTCCTGATAATAGTTTCGATAAAGGTCTATGCTTTGGAAATAAGAAGTGTCCGATGCAACAGGTACAATAGCCTGTAGGTGATTGTCTTTGAAATGCTCCCGGATAAAAGCAGCAGCCATTTTTTGACCGCGACTACCAGTGTCTCTACCCTCCAGGGCATCTGAAGCCAGTATGCTCAAATAATTGCTCAAATCACCTTCCGTAATAGTTTGTGCATAGTATACTGCCAGGGAGTCGACCTTAATCCCTTCTTCCAAAGCAGGCGATTGTGACCAACTTACCTGTACCATTTGCAGCGTGAAGCCAGCAATAAAGAGCACTTTTTTCATAGGTTTAGAAATTTTGGGTGGCCAAATATAATAAGTTCGGGTCTCTGCGCTCAACCTGAATTTGATAAACGGTAATTAGACGGTCTTTAAATCTTCTCCTGCGGGCGAAAAATGCCGATTATGTTTTACCTTTGTAACGCTTTTTTGGTGGTCAATATTAAACTTCAATGAGTATAGAGATTAACAATTATCGTCCCTTTTCCAATCGTCACAATGGGCCATCCCCAATGGAAGTAGACGAAATGCTGAATGAAATTCAGGTGAAGGATTTACAGCAACTGGTTGATCAGACCATTCCAGCCAATATCCGCATGGATCAACCACTCAATATCCCCGAGGCTCAGTCAGAGCACGATTTTCTGGCCGCCTTTTCAAACCTGATGAAAAAGAACAAAGTGTTCAGATCTTTTATCGGGTTGGGTTATTACAACAGCTACCTTCCACCGGTAATACAACGGAACATACTGGAAAACCCCGGTTGGTATACAGCTTATACACCTTACCAGGCAGAGGTTGCTCAGGGACGTTTGGAGGCCTTGGTAAACTTTCAGACCATGGTGTGTGATCTTACCAATATGGAAATAGCCAATGCCTCATTACTTGATGAGGGGACTGCCGCCGCCGAGGCAATGGCTATGGTATTTAGTCTCAGAAAGGGGGACCGGAAAAATGTGTCAAGGTTCTTTGTGCATGACAAAATATTCCCGCACACCCTGGATATTTTAAGGACGCGTTCGCAACCGTTGGGCATTGAGTTGGCTGTTGGGGCTCTGGCAGACTTTGAGGAGGATCCCGGAGAATATTTTGGCTGCATGATTCAATACCCGGATGCGGATGGCCACGTAAGAGATCACCAGGAATTAATTGATCTGGGCCATCAGAATGGGGTATTGACGGTGATGGTAGCTGATCTATTGAGTTTGACCCTGCTGAAGTCTCCCGGGAGCATGGGAGCGGATGTAGTGGTGGGAACTACCCAAAGGTTTGGTGTGCCCATGGGCTACGGTGGACCACATGCCGCCTACTTTGCCACCAGGGAACAGTTTAAGCGACAGGTACCCGGTCGGATCATCGGGGTTTCATTGGATATGCAGGGTAATAAAGCTTACAGAATGGCTTTACAAACCCGCGAACAGCACATACGCAGGGAAAAAGCAACTTCCAATATTTGTACCGCACAGGTGTTGCTGGCGGTTATTGCCGGTATGTACGCGGTCTACCATGGACCGGATGGCCTCAAAGCTATAGCTTCCAGGGTTCACGGGTTAACTGTACTGCTAGCCCGTGGATTGGGTCAGCTTGGGTTTAATATGGTAAACGAGCACTTTTTCGATACTATTACTATCAAAATGCCCAATAGCGGATTATTGGAAAGTATCAAGGTATTGGCGCTGCTGAATGAGTGTAATTTTCGTTATGACGGAGATGAATCAATAGGCGTTTCACTGGATGAAACCACTACCTCACAGGATGTAGACCTGATATTGAGCATTTTTGCCAAAGCAACCCAACAGGAAAGCCAGCTTGACCCGCTGGAGCTCACACACGACTTACAGTATCGCTGGCCTCAGGAACTAAACCGGCAAACAGAATTTCTGACTCACCCTGTTTTCAAGTCATATCAAACCGAGCATCAGATGCTGCGTTACCTGAAAAGACTGGAGAACAAGGACCTGTCCCTGGTACATAGCATGATCTCGCTTGGTTCCTGTACCATGAAGCTAAATGCCACCGCCGAAATGATGCCTGTTACCTGGCCGGAATTGGCGAACCTTCATCCATTTGCTCCCAGGGATCAGGCTCTGGGATACAGGGAGATGTTTACGGAATTGGAAGCATGGCTCAGTAATATCACAGGGTTTGACGCCACTTCTCTGCAGCCAAATTCAGGCGCCCAGGGTGAGTTTGCGGGCTTGATGGTGATCCAGGCATATCATCTCGATCACAAACAGGGACATCGTAACATCGCGCTGATTCCATCATCCGCACATGGAACCAATCCGGCCAGTGCAGTAATGGCCGGCATGCAGGTGGTAATTGTGAAATGCGATGTTCACGGGAATATCGATTTGCAAGATTTAACTGATAAAGTAGCTCAGCACGAGCAGCGGGTTTCAGCGCTTATGGTAACTTATCCATCCACACATGGCGTGTTCGAGGAACAGATAAGAGAAATTTGTGACATCGTGCACCAGGCCGGGGGCCAGGTATATATGGACGGGGCAAATATGAATGCCCAGGTTGGTTTAACCAGCCCGGCCGAAATTGGTGCTGATGTGTGTCATCTTAATTTGCATAAGACATTTTGTATCCCACATGGCGGCGGAGGCCCCGGTGTGGGGCCAATTTGTGTGGCAGCACATTTGAAACCATATCTTCCGGGAAGTCCAATCATCAATATGGGACCGGAAAAAGCCATTTCGGCCATTAGCGCAGCTCCCTGGGGCAGTGCCAGCATACTGGCAATTAGCTATGCTTATATAGCGCTTATGGGAGGAAAAGGGCTTAAAACCGCTACTGAAATGGCCATCCTCAATGCCAATTATATACTGCAAAAGTTAAAAGGCGCCTACGAAATCCTGTATACCGGTTCAAATGGACGATGTGCCCATGAGTTAATTGTTGACTGCCGGTCGTTTAAGGCTGCCGGGGTTGAGGTAGAAGATATCGCCAAGCGTCTTATGGATTATGGATTTCACGCTCCCACCGTCTCCTTTCCGGTAGCCGGTACCATGATGATTGAGCCTACCGAAAGTGAATCAAAAGAGGAATTGGACAGGTTTTGTCAGGCTATGTGTGCTATCAGGGAAGAGATAAGAGCAATAGAAGAAGGTCGGGTGGATGTCCAGAATAACCTGATCAAGAATGCCCCGCACACTGCTGAGATAGCACTGAGTGAGGATTGGGACTACCCCTATACCAGGGAACAGGCGGTCTACCCATTGCCATTTGTGAGGGAGAATAAATTTTGGCCGGCGGTTAGTCGTATAGATAGTGCCTATGGTGATAGGAACCTGGTGTGCAGTTGTATTCCGGTGGAAGACTATCAGGAGACCGAGGCGCTGTCATAGCTAAACTGGGTCCCTTTTCCTGCTATTTCCCTGACGCTTTTAGAGTGGCAGCTGTAGCTTCAATTACCTGCCAGGCGTATGCGATATCTTCCCTGGTTTGATATGTTTGACCAACTACCAGTCTGATTATAAACCGCTGGTTTATTTTGGTATGCGTCAAATACAGGGATCCACTGTCATTAATTGCTTGAAGTAGTTGCTGGTTTAACAGGTTTGGATCACCTTCAAAGCTAGGTGGAGTATAAGTGAAGCACACGGTTGCCAGCGGTGCTGGCGCTTCCAGCTGAAAATCAGGATGCTGGTCGATTTTTTCAGCCAATTCCCTGGCCCAGTTAATATAACCCCTGATTTTTTGACGCAATCCGTCAACGCCAAAATTCCTGATTACGAACCAAAGTTTTAGTGCCCTGAATCTTCTACCCAGTTGGATGCCCCAATCCGAATAGTTATTAACACCCTTGGTACCGGTTTTCAGATACTCGGGAACCAGTGAGAATGTTTTTATCAAGATTTGTGGCTCCTTAACGAAATAGGCCGAACAGTCGAAATTGGTAAACATCCATTTGTGGGGATTAAAGACAAAGCTGTCCGCCTGCTCCAACCCCGCACCCATCCAACGGTATTCCGGCAACAGCAATGCGGTACCGGCCCAGGCGGCATCTACATGCAGCCACATTTTCGCTTCATTGCACACAGTGGCAATCTCCGAAACCGGATCGATGGCAGTAGTGCCGGTGGTGCCGATGGTAGCTATCGTTGCCAATGGAATAATGCCCGCGTTTATATCGTTTTCAACCTGGATTTGTAAATCGCGCATTTCCAGTGCCAGCTTGTGATTCACTGCTATTTTTCGCAGGCATTCGGTTCCCAGTCCTGCAACTCGAACCGCTTTCTCCACCGAACTATGAGCTTGCTGGGAGCAGTATACACTAAACTGCTCTTTTCCGGTAAACCCACCGCTATTGATGTTCCAGTTCGATTTCCATTCCCGGGCTGACAAAATT
>JAUIKU010000251.1 GCA_030430675.1 Bacteroidia bacterium
TCCCAGATATCTTTATCCACTCTTTTTTTCAGCAGCAGTTGTGATCCTGACCGGATGACATAGTAGTAAAAGAAGCGGTTGCGCACGGCGGTTTTTTTGGATTTTACCGGTAACAAGTGCTGCCTGTCTTCTGCATATGCCACACAAAACCCAGAAAATGGGCAGTGGTGGCAGTTGGGTTGTCTGGGGGTACAGTGCAAAGCGCCAAACTCCATGATGGCCTGGTTGTACTGGTCAGGTGCCGCCCCTATCATCAGCTTTTCACTAAAATCCCTGAAAATCTTTCTGGAACGGGCCATACTAATATCATCGTCAATGCCAAATAACCGGGAAAGTACCCGAAACACATTTCCATCAATTACCGGTTCCGGTCGGCGGAAGGCAAATGATGCAACAGCAGATGCGGTATAGTCACCAATTCCGGGGAGCTTTACTAACTCACGGTAAGTATCGGGGAATCGGCCCTGATGCTGCTCTACCAGGTATCGGGCACAGCGGTGAAGGTTGCGGGCCCTGGAGTAGTATCCCAGTCCCTGCCATAGCCTGAGTACCTGCTGTTCTTCTGCGTTGGCCAGGTCGGAGATTTCAGGAAAAGATTCACAGAAAGCATGGTAATAGGGCAGCCCCTGGTTAACCCGGGTTTGTTGCAGTATTATTTCCGACAGCCAAATCTTATAGGGATTGCGGGTCCTTCGCCAGGGTAAATCTCTGCGGTGTTGCTGATACCATGAAATAAGTGTTGAGGTAAAAGAGGGATGTTCCAAAATACTCCAAATGAGAAAGTTATATCCAAATCTTTACAATATTTTATATTTAATTGCTTTTATAATTTGGCGGGACAATTTACCTTTGTCATCCCAAAATTAGTTGGTCATTACCATTTTAACGAATTTTTTCAATTTAAATCTAAAGCAGTGACTAAAGCAGATGTTATAGCTGAAATAGCGGAAAAAACAGGTATCGATAAGGCTGATGTGAGCGCCACGGTAGAAGCCTTTTTTAGTGTGGTCAAGAACTCCATGGCCGATGGAGAAAATATATATGTAAGAGGGTTTGGAAGTTTCGTAAATAAAAAGCGCGCCAAGAAAATCGCTAGAAACATTTCAAGAAATACTGCAATAATTATTGACGAACATTATATCCCGAGTTTCAAGCCTTCCAAAGTATTTATTGAGAAAATAAAGAACAGCGACAGGGTTAAAACCCTGAACCAATAGTGGAATACCTCTGGTAGTTCTCGGGCATGTGGTTATCCAAAATCATTGTAACCGTAGTGGCGCTGATACTGGTGGTAGTGCTGTACCTGCTGCCCAAAGTAGTGGTCGACAATGAACAACAGGAAAATGTCGATGCCATAAGCGAACCCGCCACTGCTGATATGGCAGAATCTCACCAAAGATCGCTTAGCGAGGAGGAGGAATCCGCAATATCCAATTTAAAAGAGGAATTGGGTTTCAGCGAAAATCCGGAAAAAAGTGCTAACTTTGCGGACTCATTAGCTGGCCTGTTCACAGAGTTGAACTATCTGGACAGTGCAGCCTTTTATTATGGGAAGGCGGCAGAGCTGGAGCCGGGAATGAGTCGATGGCTTAAGGCCGGAGAAAGTTACTTTGAGGCTTACAGTTATGCTGTAGAATCGCAGGAGCAGCAGCAGTTGGGAGAAAGCGCGAGGCAGTACTTTAAGCTTGCGTTGGATCAGGATCCTGGTCTGAATGACGTTAAAGCTAAAACGGCATTGACTTATCTTCCACAGCAACCGATGCAAGCGGTTATGTTGCTGAGAGAGGTGGTTGAAAATGAGCCCAGCAATGAATTGGGTTTGTACAATTTGGGATTGCTTTCTCTTCAATCACAGCAATTTGATAAGGCGGTAGAGCGATTCAAAGCCTTGACTGAAAGCCATCCGGAGCATTTGGAGGGACAGTTTTATTTGGCCGTAAGTTACTTTGAGAATGGGGAAAGAGATCGGGCCCGGGAACAATTTGAAATGGTTAAAGCGCTAGATCCTGACCCTGAAGTACTGACTACTGTAGAAGAGTATTTAGAGAAATTAAAATAACTTGTTTGACCTCCGTCAGTCGGAGAATAAAAAAACCAATTTATGCCTTGCGGTAAGAAAAGAAAAAGACACAAGATCGCTACCCATAAGAGGAAAAAGCGATTGAGAAAAAATAGACATAAGAAGAAGTAGCGATTTAATCACTACCCCTTCTTGCTATTACATCTGTTAAAATAAAAACTTTAAAGTCTTGAGTAACGATTTAGTCATTAACTCAACTCAAAACGGATGTCGAATAGCTCTTTTAAAAGATAAAAATCTGGTTGAATTCCATTATGATGAAAGTGGCAATCAATTCACGGTCGGAGACATTTACCTGGGAACGGTTAAAAAGGTTGTTCCTGGCTTAAATGCGGCTTTCATTGATATTGGATACGAAAAGGATGCTTTTTTACACTACCTGGACCTGGGTCCTAAAGTCAGTTCGTTAAACAAGTACAGCAAGTATGTACAACGAAATAAGAATGCATCTGCCAAACTCGATCGATTTAAGATATTGCCTGATATCAATAAGATGGGCAAAATCAACCAGGTTCTTACCAGGAATCAACAGATTCTGGTTCAGGTAGTAAAAGAACCGATTTCTACAAAAGGGCCTCGATTATCCTGTGAGTTATCAATTGCTGGAAGATACCTGATACTGGTACCCTTCTCCAATACGGTAAGTATTAGCAAAAAAATTGCCAGCAGTGCCGAACGAAGGCGGCTGGAACGCCTGCTTTCATCCATCAAACCGGAAAACTTCGGAATCATCATTCGCACAGTAGCCTCGGGCAAAGAAGTGGCTGCGTTGGACCGTGATTTAAGAAACTTGATGAGCAGTTGGCGGGAGGGGATCAAGAAACTAAAAACCGCCAAACCCCGCACCAAGATTATCGGTGAGATGAACCGGGCTTCTTCCATCTTAAGAGATGTTCTCAACGAGTCATTCGACTCAATTGTCACCGACGATCCTAAGATTTACAACGAGGTAAAGGAGTTTATCGAGAAAATAGCTCCGGAAAAATCGAAAATCGTCAGACAGTACAATGGAAGAGCTAAGATCTTTGAACGGTATGGCATTGAAAAGCAGCTGAAGTCCCTGTTTGGTCAAACGGTAAGTGTGGCAGGTGGTGGCTATCTGGTGATTGAACATACCGAGGCACTCCACGTAATCGATGTGAACAGCGGTAATAAATCCAATGCCGAGGCAGATCAGGAGACCACTGCCCTGACAGTAAACCTGCATGCAGCCAGGGAGATTGCCAGACAGTTGAGATTGCGGGATATGGGAGGAATTATCGTGATCGATTTTATCGACATGAAGAAGACCGACAACAAAAAGATGCTGTTCAGAAAAATGAAGGAATTCATGCAGGATGACCGCTCCAAATTTACCATTCTGCCCCTGACTAAATTCGGTCTGATGCAAATAACCCGACAGAGGGTACGTCCGGAGTTGAACATTACCACCAAAGAAACCTGCCCTACCTGTAGTGGCAGTGGTAAGATCAGCGCATCAATTTTGGTTTCGGATCAGGTAGAGGAAAGCCTGGAGCACCTGTTGCTGAAACAAAATGAAAAAAACATAACCCTGACCGTTCATCCCTATTTGTATGCCTATTTCACCAAGGGGATAATAAACCAGAAAATGAAATGGTTTTTCAAGTATAACCAGTGGATCGGGGTGGAACAGGACTCTTCCCTGGCCATCACAGATTTTAGGTTTGTAAATAAAGAGGGATCTGAGATCGAAGTGAATTCGAGCATTGGTGCCCTTGCGGATACCGAAGCGGATGCTTGAGTTTGCCAGTATGTCGTCTGTATGCAGGATCATAGCATTGATCCTGCTGGTGGCAAATAGTTCCTGTGGTACCGGGAACCGGAATGCCCCTGATGTGGATGACATAGAAGTAACCATTAACCTAAAGAGATGGGACCGGGAGATATTCGCACTGGAAAGTAAACAACAGGTAGCCGGTTTTTTACAGCAGAACCCTTTATACAGCCAGCAATTTTTGCATGTTGATCAATATCCGCATGATAGTCTGGCGGTCAACTACCTGAATGCTTTTGTTCAAAATCCCGCCAGTGCCGCACTCAAAAGTGAAATAGATGATATTTTCGGAGAGGCCGAACTACTTACCGGTCAACTGGAGCAAGCCTTCAGGTACCTGAAATATTATTACCCTCAGGCAAAGGTCCCGCAGATATATACGGCAGTAACCGGGTTCGCCGGTAACGACCTTTTCGTTTCTGATAGTGTTATTATTATTGGATTGGATTATTACCTGGGAGAAGGTGCCAGCTATCGGCCTTTGGAGTTTCCACAATACATTCTCAAAAGGTATCAGCAGGAGTATATCGTACCATCCATCATTCTATTATTGTCTTCCGGACTAAATAAGACCGATCTGGAGGATAAATCCATGCTGGCAGAGATGGTCTATTTCGGTAAGGCCTATCATTTCACCAGTCAAATCCTTCCCACTGTTCCCGATAGTTTGTTAATTGGTTATTCTGCACAGGAGTGGACAGATGCCAGCCAGAATCAGGATATTATATGGGCACATTTTGTTGAACACCAGTTACTCTACGAAACCAGTCATTTTGTTAAGAAGAAGTATATGGATGAAAGGCCCAAAACCCTTGAAATTGGTGACAAATGTCCGGGCCGGATTGGTGAATGGTTAGGTTGGCAAATCGTAGGGAAATACGCCGATGAAAAAGAAATTGAGTTGCAGCAGTTAATGGAAATTTCCGATGCTCGACAATTATTTATACAGTCAAATTATAAACCTCAGGTACTTTAGTGGGCTCGGATTCTTCCGGTGTCAATAATTTCACCAGTTTCTTAACAGAAAGATTACGAGAGAAAAAAGTCTCAGCCAGTCGCCTGGCGTTTGCTTGTGCCAAATGCAGTTGCTCTCTATCGCTTACTAATGGTTGCAATAACTCGCTTAGCATTTGCGGCTTTTGCGGGTCGACGTAAAACCCAATCTTGTGCTGCTCTGTAATATCTTTTAGCCATCCCTTGAAATTCACTATCATGAGCTTGCCGGCGGCCAAACCATCAAAAAATTTATTGGGGCTACCGGTGGAAAGAACAGGCACCGCTGCATAAGAAACATAGACAGCGTCAGTTACATTCAGAACTTCTTTTAGCCCCTGGCGATTTTGGTATTTAAGGAATGACAAATTATCCAGACCATATTTTGCCGATAATTTCTGAAGTCTGGCTAATTCTGATCCCTGAGCTACGATGAGAAAAGACAAGCTGTGGTGGTGTTGACCGGCATAACGCGCTGCCTCTAACAGGTACTCCAGATGATTGGCAATTCCGGCAGCTCCAAAATAAGTTACCACCAATTTATGCTTCACCCCAAATTTCGTCTCAAGAGCCGGATCTTTCTGCTCCTGATGGTAGAACCCGCAATCCGAGATATTGGGTATGGTACTGACCTGGCACTCCGGATAATTTTTTAATATGCCCTGTTTAATTCCGGGTGACAAGGCCACCACCCGGCTGGCTTCCCGGTATATGCTTTTTTCAAATCTCCTGAGCAAATTAATTACAAATGGTTTTCTTATCACGCCCATTTGAATTGGAGCCTCGGGCCACAGGTCACCCACTTCAAATACAAATGGGATGTCCCGGCGGGCTTTTAACCTTTTTGCTACCCATCCCACGGTTAATGGCGTGGAAATCGCATAGCACAAATCAATGGCATCAATTTGCCGGGCCTTTTTATATGCCAACCAGGCAAACCTGATGAAAGCGTTGATTCTGCCGGCAAATCCCAGGCTATTGTCGTAGAACACCGGCAAATAGTAGACCTTAAATCCCTCAATTTCCCTGGTTTGGGAGGATTTGCCGTTGTGCGAAGTGATGATCTCCACCTGGAATCCATGTGATTTCAGACCACAGGCCAGATAATACGATCGCAGCGGACCACCGCTTTGAGGTGTATTGAAATACTGATGGACGATCAGAATCTTCATACCCGAAATTACCCAAATGCCAGTCCATTTAACAAGGATTTACCATGCTTTATTAGGTAACTCCCGGTAGAAC
>JAUIKU010000021.1 GCA_030430675.1 Bacteroidia bacterium
AAAACCCCGATATAAACGAGTAGCACAACTTAAAACAGCAGACGATTTTCTGGAACACGTCGCTGGGTTGGGCATTCAGTTGCCTTTTAAAAGAACACTAAGTGAGCCCGGTCAAACGTCGCTGGGACAATCAATCAGGTTGAATTCAGGTAAGACCATAGGAAACAGGTTCTGCATCCTCCCCATGGAGGGGTGGGATGGAACTACCGATGGCTTTCCCTCGGAATTGACTACCAGACGATGGCACAATTTCGCCATCAGCGGTGCAAAATTGTTGTGGGGATGTGAAGCGGTGGCAGTGCGCCCCGAGGGGCGGGCCAATCCCAATCAGCTAATGATGAATCCCAAAACACTGGATTCATTTAAAAAGCTATATCAGGAGGTAATGGACCTGCACCAGGAGCGGTTTGCCACCAATTCTGATTTGGAAGTGGGACTTCAGCTGACTCATTCAGGAAGATTTGCCCGGCCCGATAAGGGCAAACCTGGACAACCGATCATACTGTATCGACATTCGGTGCTGGACCATAAGCTGAGTTTGCCGGAGGATTATCCCCTGATGACCGATGATGATATCGACAGGTTGGTAGATGATTTTGTGGCCGCTGCCAAAATGGCGGCGGAGGCAGGCTTCCACTTTGTTGATATTAAACATTGTCACGGATACCTGGGCCATGAATTTTTGAGTGCATTTCGACGCCCGGGTAAGTACGGTGGTGACCTGGAAGGAAGGACTAAATTTCTCAGATCAATAGTGGAAGGAATACAGGCCACTTCCGGCATTGCGGTGGGAGTGAGATTAAGCGCTTTCGACTGGATACCTTTTAAACCCGGTGATGAGGGCATAGGAGAACCCTATAACAATACCGGAACCTACAATGAGGGCTTTGGATGCGGGTCTTCGGGTATGGAAGCTGATCTAAGTGAAGTATTTCAGCTGTTCGAAATCTTTAAGACCCTGGGGATTGAAATGGTCTGTGTCACCGCAGGAAGTCCCTACTACGTCCCTCATATTCAGCGACCCGCATTATTTCCACCTTCTGATGGTTATTTACCACCGGAAGATCCGTTGGTGGGGGTTGCCAGACAAATCGATATTACCAGTAAGATAAATCAGGAGTTTCCGGATATAAAAATTGTCGGTTCCGCATATTCCTATCTTCAGGAGTGGCTACCTAACGTGGCAGAGGCGGTAACGGACGGGGGGCAGGCAGATTTTGTCGGTTTGGGACGAATGGTGTTGAGTTACCCCGATATGCCTGCTGATATTTTGGAAGGGAAGCCTTTGACCCGGGGAAAGATATGCAGGACTTTTTCGGATTGCACTACCGGGCCCAGGCAGGGGATGATCTCCGGATGTTTTCCACTGGATCCATTTTACAAACAAATGCCCGAAGCAGCTGAACTCAAGGAAATCAAAAAACAATTGGAGTCATGAGCGGTGCCGCACTGATTACCGGTGGAACCAGGGGGATAGGTTTGGGAGTCGCTCTACAGTTGGCCCAATCCGGCTTTGATCTGTTACTTAATGGCATGCGGGAGGCAAACCAGGTGTCTGAGGTGGTGAAGACTTTGAAGGAGCACAATGTGCGGGTTGACTATTGCCAGGCCGATGTATCAACGGCACAAGGACGTGAAAAACTGGTTTCTTATGTCAAGGAAAAATTTACCACACTCAATGTTCTGATCAATAATGCCGGGGTGGCTCCCCTTAAGAGAAACGATCTCCTGGAGATGACCGAAGAGAGTTACGACAGGGTAATGACAATAAATTTAAAGGGGCCATTTTTCCTGACTCAGCAGATAGCCAGATATATGGTAGAGCAGAAAAAGTCAGATCCTGGCTACAGGGGCTGCATTGTTAATGTGGGTTCTGTTTCCGCAACCATGGTCTCAACACCAAGGGGGCAATATTGTATTTCCAAAGCGGGCATGGGGATGATGACGCAGCTATTTGCAGTGAGATTGGGGGAGCATGGTATTCCGGTATATGAAGTGAGGCCCGGAGTGATCGAAACAGATATGACTGCGGCGGTAATGGAAAAATACCAGAAACTCCGAGATCAGGGTTTGTTCGTGGAGCCCAGGCTGGGAGTTCCCAGTGATATTGGGCAGGCAGTGGTGGCCCTGGCTCAGGGATCATTTCCTTATGCAACCGGTAACGTAATAATGGTCGATGGTGGTCTTACCATTGCAAGATTGTAAATACTAAGTATGAAAAAGAGAAATAATATTTTGAAACTGACTGATTTGATATTTGTACTGATAACAGTTGCCAGTTTCACCGGAGTTCTTATTCCAGCGGGCAAATTTACTCCCAAACTGATGGGAGCACCTTATACCGCCTGGATGGGCGTGGTATTTTGCTTTGCATATATTTTATTGGCTTATATAGCCTCAAAATATCAGAAGGAGGGTCCCGATGATAACTAGCTTTATTATTGCCGGGATTATCTATGTTACCATATTGATATTTTTGGCCAGGCGCACCCGGTTAAAGGAAAAAACTACTTCCAATTATCTATTGGCAGGAGGAAACCTGGGAATGTTGTTGGGATTGTTTACCACTGCAGCCACCATCTTTAGTGCCTTTACCGTTATCGGGATGCCCGATTTTTTCCGTATCCACGGAATAGGTTCTTGGATCTTTTTAGCGGTGGCCGATGCCATGCTGGTATACTTGCTTATCCGTGTTGGTATGGTGATTCGATCCAGGGCCCGGTCACTGGATTACCAGGGAATGGCAGGCCTGCTAGCCAATGCATACGGCTATAAATTTGTGGGACTGATTGCCTTTGTGGGAGTGGTGATTTTCCTGGTGCCGTATATTTCGGTGCAGATAAAAGGAGTATCCACATTCTTAAGTGCGGCATTTCCGGAGGCACTTCCCCACTGGGGCTGGAAGACCATAATTGTGGCCATAATGATTGTATATAGTGAAGTGGGAGGGCTCCGGGCTATCATGTACAATGATACCTTACAGGGAATTGTGCTGTTTATTGTGATCTGGGTTATCGGGTTAAATTGTATCAGTGAGTTTGGAAGTGTTGCCGGTATGTTCCAGCGGGTCGAGTCACTCAATGCGGATTTGTTGTCTGTCCCCGGACCCAATGGCTTGTTTACCGTTCAGTTCTACGTTATTTCCGCAATTTCCATTGCCATTCTGCCTTTCACACAACCGCAGATATCAACCAGGATAATTATCATGAAAAGCAACAGTGCCTTGCGCAGGATGGCTATCGGGCTGGGTGTTTTTGCGGTATTGGTAATATTGCCGACAATGTTTATGGGTATGTACGGGGCCATCCTGTATTCCGATGTTCCCAGAGATGAATTTATCGGTCATGTATTGCTGTATGACCAGGCACCAGCTATTGCTGCACTGGGTTTAATCGGCCTCATCGCGGCGGCGATTTCCACCTCCGACTCACAGATATTCGCACTGGGAACTGAACTCCGGTCATTACTCAGTTCCAGTGACAAGGAAGCCCTGGCCACTACCAGAATATTCATTGCGGTGTTCGGAATTGCTGCCCTGGTATTTTCTATACTGAGTATTGAACACCTGGTTTCCCTGGCTCTCACCAGCTTTTCAGGAACAGCACTGTTAGCGCCGTTGATCTTAACCGGATTGTTGAGTAAAAAGAAACCGGGTTTATTGATCCCCATTGCCACCATTCTGGCACTGGTGATTTTCATTCTTTCATTAATGAATTTCATACCGGGAAGATTCGGTACGGTAGACATCAGAATGATCTTGTTTGCCTCTTTGGCAATTGTAACAGGTATAGAAATAATCAGATTAAAAACCCAGCCCTAAGTTGGTGCTTAAAAACTATATTGATCAGCTGAACTTGATCTATTATGGGCTGATTGCTCTACCTTTGGTACTATTCCCAGTGGTATACCTGCCCATGAAGGAAGGCGTAGTGGTAGAATTTGGTGAAGACTCAGGAATCCTTTACTACCTGGCGGCGATATTGCTGTTTATGGTAATTGTATTTGCCAGACGTCTTTTCCGTAGAAGCTTAAATACCATAGATATCTCCTGGCAGTTAGGGAAAAAACTAACAGCCTATCGCAAAGCATCGGTGGTATTTTATAGTTTGGGATTGTTTGCCTGCCTGGTTTCGGTTGGCTTGCTCATGTTTACCAGGCACCAGTTATTTGTGGCTACCTATCCTATCCTTCTGCTGGTATTGTCGTTTTACAGGCCCACTATTGAAAGGTTGAAAAGAGACCTTCCTCTTACCAAAGAAGATTTGTCCGTGATCGAGGATCAGGACTAAATAATTGAGTATTAAATGTAGCATGATAAAAAGGAACAAGGACCAGGTGCGGTCCTTGTTCATAAATTTTTAGTCAAGCTCAAATGTCAATGAATGCTCGCCTCGTGAAGCGATCGCTTTATTATCACATTCGCCTTCACCGTAGTTTACAGTGAACATTGGCCGGCCACTAAAGGTGGCATCGAATGTTCCTGATACCGCATATTCACAGCCGGAAACAACCAGAATGGGTTCTTTGATATTGGCTACATAGGAAATCCCTTCTTTGCCAATTCCGGTGATTAACCCGGTGACTCTCAGCTCAAAAACTTCACCATACTTAACATTGTAATTCAGGTCCTGCTCGTATGTGATCTCCTTACCATCGGGAAATATGACTTTCCCGTCGTTAACCACTACGTTATAAGAGAAGCTGCTTTCAAGATAGGTGAAATCTGAAACTGTAATACTTCCATCAAGTTCATGGTTGTCTACTTTATAACCGTCAAATGACACAGTGTAAACAAAATCATTTGTTTCTAAAGCCCCGCTCCATTCGATTAGGAAACTGCCGGACCGGACCTTACCATCAACACCTTCGCAACTGGATTCGAAGGTGACCAACAACTGATTTTCTGTCTGGGTTTCACTCACCGTGAAACACTGTTGAATCCGACCGTTCATCACTTCCTCATCTGAGATAATCTCATTGGATAGATTAACAGGGTCCATAAAGACGATGTTTGCCTCATCGATGCTTGAAGCATTATTAGTATCCTCTGCGGTTATTTCCTCATTAACGTTCTCTGAGTCATCGCTACAGGCCCAAAAACCTGCTAAAAGTAGCGCACAGAACCATACCTTTCCTTTAATATTCATAATTATACTTTTGGTGCAATAAATACCCAAAACTACTGTGGAATTGGATGGATTGCCCTGGATTGCAGGGTTTTACCAAACAGATGTAAGATTCTGCTCACTTTTACATGACCGGTAAAATCGTTTTATACTGCAGTAGGTTAAAGGATAATGCCAAAGCTAAATGCGTTGAGCTCTGGTCCTCTGCCTGAACTAAAGAGCTCATTCAGGTCGTAATTCATGAATAGATCGAGGCTTCTGATACCCATACGCATCCTCACTCCGTAGCGCCAGTTATTTAAATAAAAACTGCTGTGTTCTTTATCCTTGTCGGTTTCGCCATCGGTGCGAAACTTTACTTTGGAGTGGCTGCCTAAGCGGTATCCTCCATAAACACCAACCCCAATTTTGAATCCCTGCTTTTTATAATTTTCGATCTTAACGCTGCCGCTTTCCAGGCTTTTTACCTTTCGCCGGTTCTTACTGAAGTCTATCATGGGTACAAAAGAAGCATTTAAGTATGAGGCGGTAAGCTTACTCTTTTTCCCATCATACTCCGATGGCAGAAGGTTGAACTCTACCATTTCCGGGCCTTTGGTTGCGAATACCTGATCATCCTCAAATTTGAAGTTGTACCAGGTAAAGTTGCCCCCCCATTCCAGCAGAATGGTAGGAGAAACATAGTTGGTACGAGTCCAGCCCAAACCAACGTACCAGGACCCCCAGGGACGAACCGCATATGGCGCCCCGTTGGCATCGGGAAAATCTCCGTTTTCCAGATAATTATTCATCCCAATTTCAATAGCTGCTTTGCTAAAAGAACGTGGGCCTTCCTCAACCCGGGTCGATTTATTGAAATCCGGCCCATCTTCCCAATCCTCAAACTCCTCCTCATATTCGTCCCAATCCTTAACCTTGGCGGTAATACGGTAATTCCAGAGGTTGATTTTAAATTCCTCATTTCCTTCATGTTCATAGGTCTTTATCCCACTGTCCTCGTTCAGGACCACGGTGGTATCACTGAGATAACTCTCCCCGCTTTCATCTTCGATCACCAGGTGCCGGGTATCCGCATCGGAGGAATCAATTGAAAGATTCAGATCCCGGAGCATGGCATTCAGATCGTAGTTTTCCAGGTTCTTCAGCCCTTCCGCATCCTCCACATAAATGATGATCCGGGTGTTGTTGTCAAGTTCAATAATCACGGTATCTGCCGGATTGGACAGTGCACTGGCCTGAACAGCCAAAGAACCTAAGATTATGGTTGCTATTATATATCGAAGTAGTTTCATGGTTAATTCGGTTTAGTCTGCTTGTTCTTGTCCTTTTTATTGATAGCCAGTAATTCATCTTTTGTTGCGCGTATTGCAGCTAAGCTAATGTTTTGATAATCAACTTTTTGTGCTCTTTTCCACAATCTATTAAGTCCCTTGGCTTTTTTTTCTGGTTGCTCTTTTAAAGCCATTTGCGTCGGTGGAGGGGGTGTTGCTTTTTTGTAGGTTATGGTAACCTTGCCTCTTTTAACGGCTTCTTGCTCCACATTACCATTTGCCTCAGTCAACTCTATTGCGTCATTTACAGGCTGCATTTGGGCTTCCGGTTCCGACGGGGAGTGAGTAGTGGTTTTATTTTTTTCCAGGCTGTTGCTTTCCTTTGGTTGAGGGGTTTCTCTCTTGGAAACCTCCGGCTTAACCTCAAGGGTGGGTTGACTTTCGATTACCGGAGCAGGCAGTTCGATGGTCTCAGGAACTAGCTGCTTATCCTCAATGGGAGAAATGGCTTGGGGTTGATTGTGGGCGATTGGGGATATTGGTTCCGCCAGCTGACCAGCACGCCAAATACTTACCAGGTAAACGCAGATAGCAATTACCACTAAGACTGCTGCCAAGCGGGAGAATTGCAACCAGGCACCCCGCCTTCGGTTTTTGAGCTTTTGTTCCAGTTTTTCGCTTAGTGCTGAAGGTGGTGTCTGCTGATAACCTGCCAGGTTATCCCTAAACAGCCTGTCAAAATCTTGTTCTTTCATGTCTTTCTCACCTTTGGTGTAATGGACTCCTCATCCTTCATAATTTGTTTCTGAAGCAGCCCCCGGGCCCTGCTAAGCTGACTTTTGCTGGTGCTTTCGCTTATTCCCAAAAGCTCTCCTATTTCCTTGTGACTGTATCCTTCTATTGCATACAGGTTAAAAACAGTTCTATATCCCAGCGGCAATGCCTGCACCAGTTTCATCATATCTGCTGCCTCCAGATGATCATAACTTTGAGAAATGTTTAACCGATAATCAGCTGAGTCAAGATCAACCTCCAGGTACATGGTTTTGTTCTTGCGCAGATGCCCCAGCGCCTGGTTGATCATTATTTTCCTCAACCACCCAGCCAGGCTGCCTTTACCAGAAAAAGTATCAATTTTGTCAAACGCTTTCATAAAACCTGTGATCATAACATCTTCCGCTTCACTCACTTCTTTTACATATCGCAGGCACAGCGGATACATAACCGGGGCAAATCTTTCGTACAACAAGCGTTGTGCCCGTTGGTCTTGCTCACGGCATGCTTTAATTAGTGATTCTTCAGATAAGGATTTGTACAGTTTCAATCCCATAGATATCCATCTATCTTATCGATGCAAATTTGCCGATAACCGTTGCATGGGGTACAAAATTTTATACGAGCGGTGTTCGCTAGATAGAATCAAATAGCTGGTACCATTCGAGGTAATCGGGTACCACCGGATGCCAGTCTTTTTGCCGGATTAGCTCCTGGGCCAGGGCCGTTGCTGCTTCGGGCTCTCCATGGGTAATAAAAACGTGTTTGGGACTTTCACTGAAATTGTCCAGCCATTTCAAAAGCTCAGACCTGTCGGCATGTGCCGAAAGTCCGGTTATCTGCCGCACATTACAGTTTAACGGAACATTCTGACCAAATATTCTTATGGTAGGTTCTTTGTCCAGAATTTTTCTACCCCTGGTACCGACAGCCTGGTAGCCTACAAATAAAACGGTATCGGACTCACGGGGAAGCCTATGGTATAAGTGGTGTAGTATCCTTCCACCGGTACACATACCACTGGCAGAAATAATTATTGCATTCTTCCTAATCTCATTGATGGCTTTACTTTCTTTTGCCGATTTACAATATTCGAGCCCTTTATAATCGAATACAGATTCCTCCAACTCGCTTTGACGCAACTTATGTTCCTTAAAGTGCTTTTTGTACAGGTCAGTTACGCTAATGGCCATGGGACTATCGATATAGACGGCCATCGGAGGTATTTTTCGTTCCTCCAGCAGTTCTTTCAAATAATAAATTACCAGCTGGGTACGGCCTAAAGCAAAAGCAGGTATCAGGATACATCCTCCATTCTGATAGGTTTCATTCACAACCTCCGCCAATGCCTCTTTAGGTGAGGCTGATGGATTGTTCCTGTCTCCGTAGGTGGATTCCACAAATAAGACATCCGCCTGGGTTACAGTTTCAGGATCTCTTAATACCGGCTGATCATATCTGCCCAGGTCACCTGAAAATACAATGCGCTTGGTTTGAGACTGACCTTTAAGTTCCAACTCAATTATTGAAGATCCCAGAATATGGCCGGCATTTAGAAATCGTACCGTTATTTTTTCCGTAAGCTCAAACCAGGAGTTTGCAGGCCTCGATTCTATATATGAGAACAGGGCCTCAACATGCTCAACGGTATAGAGTGGCTGGGGATTGTCATGTCGGGAGTAGCCTTTTTTCCGGGCAAAAGCAGCCTCCTCTTCCTGAATCTTGGCGGAATCCAGTAACATGATTTCCATGAGGTCCAGTGTGACCGCCGTGCAGTAAACCGGGCCCCGGAAACCCTGTCTGAATAATCTGGGTAAATAGCCTATGTGATCGATATGGCTGTGGGTAATCAGTACTGCGTCAACCTCTTCCGGATCCTGTGGAAAGTCCTGCCAGTTCCTGCTTCGCAGTTGCTTTGGTCCCTGGAACAGCCCGCAATCTACCAACAGCTTGTAACCATCAATATCCAACAGGTATTTTGATCCGGTAACCGTTCTGGCCGCTCCTAAAAACCGAACCCGTACTGTCATAAATCAACGGGTTGGTGAATAATCAAAGCAGGCACATAGAGCTGATTCAATGAACTAGGGCTATTTAAAAAAGGTGAATTTGAAAACACTAATTCTTGTGGCTTCCGTCACAATAGGGGAAGTTGGCAGACTTGGTACATCGACAGAATGCTACATTTTTCTTTTCATATGCCTGCCCGTCTTCTGCTATTACCTCGCATATTCCTTTCAGGACCAGTGGTCCTCCGGGCATCAATTGAACCTTGGTTTTTTCATTACCTGCTGCTTCCATATTATCGTCTTTAATGGAAAGCGCCCCTGAGGGGCATTTTCCGACCTGGGTTATTATTTCGTTACTGGAGGCCTGACTTACATCTATCCAGGGTTTTCTCTTTGGATCAAAAACATCTCCCAGTCCTTGAACACACTTCCCGGAATGAATACATAAATCGGGTTTCCACACTAAAGTTATTTCACCATTTGAATATTCCTTACGCATTAGCCGATTTTTTTTATAGAGCCACTACCAGAACTGTAGTTGGACAATTTTTCCGGGTTTCCCTTATAGTACACATTTCCACTTCCACTAACACGTGATTCCAAACTATTGTCCACTTGTACCCGGCAATTACCGGAACCACTAATTCGCACCTGACAATTTTCAGAGGCCAGGTTTTCCGCATTCAAGTTGCCGGAGCCGCTTATTTGCAGTGTAGTATTTCTGGCAGATCCCCGCAGTTGCATATTGCCGGAACCAGATATTTTGCTGTCCAGATCTACAGTTTTGATGGACAGGTTTACCTTGCCCGACCCGCTTACCGCCAGCTGCATGGATCTTGCTTCCAGGGTGTTTTCACCTTTAATATCTCCGGATCCGCTTACGGATACTTGCTCAAACCGGGGATTGGTAATATATATCTTGACATTTTTGCTGCTCCAGTTCCTCCACCATTTCCAGTCGCTATCCTGTTTGATTATCAGCACACCATCGCTGATTTTTGTTTCAATATGTTCCAGAACCTGATCGGAGGCATCGATGACCACCGAGGAGTTATTTCCCTGGGTCAGATAGAGGTCAGCAGACATACCCAGGCTTACTCCCCTGAATTCCCCCACATTCAAGGTGGTTTTCTGTGCAGTGGCCAGGTGACCACACACCATTAAAAAAATCATTAACAGCGAATTTCTTATCAGTTGTTGCATAATTATAGTATTTAGGTACACTATATTAGATAGGCAAGCAGCCTGCAAGGTTGCACCTTATTGAATTTATTTTCGCCTAAATCAATATACTGTTTTAAAATACGCTATCAAAATTGTTTGAGGCATGATCAGTTACTGGGAACAGCAGAGTCTTACTAAGTTCCAATACGGTGTTATTGGTGGGGGACTGGTGGGGTTATCTACCGCATTGAGCATTAAAGAATTGCAACCGGAGGCCACAGTAGCGGTGTTTGAAAGTGGGGTTATCCCTGCCGGGGCCAGTACCAGAAATGCCGGGTTTGCCTGTTTTGGCAGTGTATCCGAACTTCTAACAGATAATGCCATCATGGGAGAGTTAAAAACTGTGGGGTTGGTACAAGATCGCTGGGCAGGGTTAAAACAGTTGAGGGGAAGGTTGGGAGATAAAGAACTGGACTACCAAAGAAATGGAGGATATGAATTGCTATTTGAATCGAACCTCCACTTTTTGGAACAAATGGAATACCTTAACGATATGCTTGAACCGGTATTTAAGCAACCGGTGTTTGCCCTTTGTAATGAAAAAATAAAGAAATTTGGCTTCGATCAATCCAGAGTAGCTGCCATGATTTCCAATCCCCTTGAGGGGCAGTTGGATACCGGTAAAATGATGAGATCATTGATCAACCTGGCCAAAACCAAGCAAATTGAGTATTTAACAGGGGCCCATGTATCAAGGTTAGATCCTGATTCCAGATCTTCCCGGGTGTTTGTGGAAAGCGTAAATTCGCAACAGGTGCAGTTTCAGTGTACCAAAGTGGCGGTGTGTACCAATGCTTTCACCACTAGTCTTCTGCCTGGTCTCGATATCCAGCCCGGACGCGGCACTATTCTGATTACCACACCGGTAGCCGGTTTAAAATTTAAAGGAGTGTTCCACTATGACTGCGGATATTATTACTTCCGGAATTTGGGAAACAGGGTATTATTTGGCGGTGGGAGAAATAAGGATTTCCACACTGAGCAAACTATCGATACCGGTATCAATCAGAAAATTGCGGACCATTTGCAGTATGAGCTTTCTACTCTGATCCTGCCGGAGCAGTCTGCGGAGATCGAACAGTACTGGTCCGGAATAATGGCTTTTGGCGGGGACAAAAGACCTCTGGTAGGATTCTACCAACCTGGGATTGCTTATGCGGTAAGATTAGGAGGTATGGGTGTGGCACTGGGCACACTGGTGGCGGATCAATTAGCCAACCTGATATGTTTTTCGGAAAATGATTAAATTACCAGCTATCTGTTGACTTATGCCCGATAAACCCAGGAAAGCCACTTTAGTCCAAGCCTTTTTTCCAGTAGTCGTCTTGATCGCCATGTTGGGCACTAATGTATACCTGTTTGGGTCCGGGTCCCTGGATGGCTCCAATCAAATTGCCCTGTTGCTTAGCGCATCGATTGCGGGAGGCATGGCCATAAAGCTTGGTGTAACCTGGAACCGGGTGATCAAGCATATAGTAAATAGTATCAGTTCTGCCATGTCCTCAATCCTTATCTTACTGCTGATTGGGGCGCTGGCAGGTACCTGGCTAATCAGTGGCATCGTCCCGGTGATGATTTATTACGGGTTACAGATTCTGAACCCTACTATTTTCCTGGTGGCTGCCTGTATAGTTTGTGCCATGGTGTCGTTGGCTACCGGGAGTTCGTGGTCTACCGTTGCTACTGTGGGAATAGCTCTATTGGGGATAGGACAAACACTTGGGATGCAGGAAGGTGTAGTAGGCGGAGCAATTATCAGCGGAGCATACTTCGGGGATAAAATGTCACCCTTATCCGACACCACCAACCTGGCACCTGCCATGGCAGGCACGGATTTATTTACCCATATCAGATACATGGCTTATACTACCATACCAAGTATATTAATTGCCCTGGCAATCTATATGGGCATTGGGTTTTTTAGCGATGCCAGTGGTTCTGTAGATGACGTAAACGCAGTACTTGCCGCCATTGAAACAACTTTCAATATCAGCCCGTGGTTGTTCCTGGTGCCGCTGATTGTTATTGTTATGATCATAAAAAAAGTACCGGCGTTGCCGGCTCTATTAACCGGTGTTTTAAGCGGAGGACTGTTTGCTATAATTTTTCAACCCCATTTGATCAACCAGATTTCCGAAATAGATAACAGCTTTTTTAAATCAGCTTATGTGGCGGTTATGCAATCCATGTACGGTGAGATTGCCATTACTACCGATCACGAGTTGGTTAATGATTTGCTCACTACCGGGGGTATGTTCGGAATGCTGAACACTGTTTGGTTGATTTTATGCGCCATGACTTTCGGAGGGGCCATGGAAGCGGGAGGACTTTTAAAGAGAATTGCCGCGGAAGTAATCAAAATGGCTAAGGGAACAGGCTCTTTGATCGCTTCAACTGTGGCGACCTGTGGGTTTTTTAATGTCACTGCTTCCGACCAGTATATGGCCATCGTAGTACCAGGCCGGATGTATGCCGATACCTACCGCGAAAGGGGGCTGAAGCCGGAAAATCTGAGCAGAACACTGGAAGATTCCGGAACAGTCACATCAGTATTGGTGCCATGGAATACTTGCGGAGCCACTCAGGCTTCGGTATTGGGAGTGGCAACCATGGTTTATGCTCCCTTTAGTTTTTTTAATATAATAAGCCCGTTTATGACCATGTTGGTAGGGTTTATGGGAATAAAGATCAGGTATTTTGAACAACCTGAGGCCGAAGAAGAGCAACTAAAGCAGGTTCAGGCTGAATGATCTTTCCCTCAGATATTACCAAAGAGCAGGTTAATAAACTGCCATTGCGGGAATACCGGGGACCAATTCAGATCATTGACTCCCAACGGGCATTGACCGGTGCACTAAAAAAATTGCGTCAGTACCCCTATGTGGGATTTGATACCGAAACTAAACCGGCATTTAAAAAGGGAGTTTATCATTATGTTTCCCTGTTGCAACTGGCTGTGGATGATATGGTGTTTCTGGTACGACTGAATAAGTTGGGTTTCCCCAATCTGCTAAAAGAATTGTTCAGGAATCAGGACTACCCCAAGATAGGCATAAGTATCAGGGATGACCTGGTGGATTTGAATAAGCTAAGTAAGTTCAGCCCCGGAGGAATTATTGAACTCAATGAAGTAGCCAAGGAACTGGGTGTGGTACGAGAAGGCGCCAGGAACCTGACTGCTACTTTTTTGGATTTCCGCATATCCAAATCACAACAGACCTCCAATTGGGAGAAAGAAAAACTGTCCTTAAAACAACAGCGTTACGCCGCCACTGATGCCTGGGTATGCTTCCGCATCTACCAAAAACTTATTAATCAGGGATTTATTGAGTTATAAGCCATAGCTTATAACCCATAACCCCCTATAGTACTTTGGTTTTTCCGGGGACGGGAATTTCATAAAGCCCGTCTTTGTCGGGTTTTACGGGGGGCTCGCTGTCCCAGGTAAGATTAGCAGGTACCAGGCTCATTTCAGAATTTAAGGCCTCATCCCAGGAAATAACCTGCCCGGAATAGGTTGCCATTCGTCCCATAATAGCCGTAAGCGTACTGTATGCTCCATTTTCAGCGTCACTAATTACTTCACCGTTCTGAATAGAGGCGAACAACTTATCGTGTTCTACTTGATAAGGGTTGGGGTCTTTGCGGTCATTGTGCTTCAGTATCTCCTGGCCGTCCCAGGTGGTAATGGAGTTGGAAGACATATCGATAGTACCCTTGGTACCCTGGAACACTTCCGTTACCCTGCTCATGGTATTGGGCTGGTGTCGGCATTGACTGGCTATAATGGCGCCGCTGGGATAAACAAATTCAACGAAGTGATGGTCAAAGATCTCACCAAATTCAGGTCCTTTACGCACTTCGCGTCCACCCATGCCCTGAGCAGATGCCGGGTATTCTCCCACGAACCAGTTGGCCACATCGATATTGTGAATATGTTGCTCCAGAATATGATCGCCGCATAACCAAACATAGTAATACCAATTGCGCATCTGGTACTCCAGCTCACTCTGTCCAGGTTGACGTTCTTTTACCCAAACACCGGCACTATTCCAGTAAACCTGTCCTGATGTGATCTTGCCAATGGCTCCTGCTTTCAGTTGATCATAAACCATGTTATAGCTGGTTTGGTAGTGTCTTTGTAAGCCAACAACCACATTCAGTTGCTTTTCCTTGGCAACCTGTGCTGCTTTCAGTACCCGTCTTACTCCCGGGGCATCAGTAGCAACAGGCTTTTCCATAAAAATATGCTTGCCCTGGCTCACTGCATATTCAAAATGCTCGGGACGGAAACCTGGAGGGGTGGTAAGGATAACCACATCTGCCTGATCTATCGCCGGTTTGTAGGCCTCAAAACCAACATACTTGTTCTTGTCTTTGACCTTTACCTTTTTCTTGTCTCCCTGAAATTCTTCGTTTATACTGTTCAGGCTTTTGTCCAACCTGTCCTGAAAAGCATCGGCCATGGCCACCAGTTGTACCGGAAACTCTGTGCTCAGTGCCTGAATGGCAGCTCCGGTACCTCTGCCTCCACAGCCTACCAGGGCAACCTTAATGGTATCGGAGCCAGCAACATGGGCACTAGCGGTTACCGGCAAGGTAGCGGCCAGCAGGCCCCCGCCTGCAAATGCAGAAGTTTTACAGAATTCTCTTCGGGTAAATATGGAATCTTTATGATTTAATTTCATGAGTATTGTGTTTTGGACAAAATTTTAAAAGGTCATGTTGGGTCTAACCGACTTTAAATTTGGCGATTAATTCTTTATATGCAAAACAGATGTATTACAATATTCCACTAAATACTGATGATTTATGGTTATCCGGGCAAAGGGACTGCCTCCCCGGTTTCGCGATTAATGGGCATTTGAGCATCTACCTCCTTTAGATAATTGGCCAGGATGGCTGCCAATTCCATGCGTTTTTCGGGATGTTCCATTGCCAGGTTGCTGGCTTCAGCGATATCTGTCCGAATATTAAACAACT
Source organism: Bacteroidia bacterium (assembly GCA_030430675.1). GTDB lineage: Bacteria > Bacteroidota > Bacteroidia > Cytophagales > Cyclobacteriaceae > SZUA-3. The sequence continues at coordinate 15,388 of JAUIKU010000021.1, forward strand.
CGTATTGTTGATCGAAATGGTAGTATACCAGTTTCCAATCCCCTTGTCGTACCACACTGAAAGCACCCACTCCCGGCCCGCTGGGTCCCCAAACATTTGGAAAATGCCAAAACAAGGGCCGGGACGCTGTTGATATCTGATCTCCTTTCAATAATGGTACAAAGCTTTGACCGTCGATAGTTTGTACCGCGTCGAACTGCTGGATACCGGCAACTTCCAGTACGCTGGGAAAAAAATCTTCGATGATCAGATACTCATCAGTTTCTGATTCGGGTTGCACCACCCCAGGCCATCTAACCAGCATGGGCTCTCTGATCCCACCTTCGCGACAGGATCCCTTTCCGCTGGCCAGTGGTTTGTTATGGGTATGCGGCTCACCTCCCCGGGCAATGGCGCTGAGACCTCCATTGTCCGACATGAACAAAACCACGGTGTTTTCAGAAAGGTTATTCTCATCGAGGTAGTCCAGAATCCTGCCCACACTGTGATCCATGGTTTCAATCATGGTGGCATAACTTGCTTCGATAGAATCCAAACCCAGGTCGAGGTAATGCTGCAGGTATTTTTTATTGGCCATGATGGGGCCATGAACGGCGTAATAGGACATATATAGAAAAAATGGTTGCTGGGTGCGATCCAACTCAGCGAGTGTCTCGTTGGTGAGGGCTTCTGTTAAATAAATGTCCTGCCCATGATATTTTTCTAACCCCGGAACCGGCCAGGGTGAGTCACTGAATTCTGCAGTGTTTCCAAAATTTTTGGTGCCGTAATAGCTTTGTGGGGCACCAGCGGCATGCCCGGCAATGTTCACATCAAATCCCAGGTTTTGAGGATCGGCTCCGGGAGTATTAATCGCGCCAAAATGTGCTTTACCAACATGAATGGTGCGGTAGCCGTTTTGACTGAGGATCATAGGTAGAGGAGTGGCATGTACTGCGTTGGGAATTGCTTCTGGTGAAACCCCATTGACGTTCCACAGCGGGAATTCAAATTCCGGATGATCGGTCTCCCTGGGTTTTAATTCATTAGGCTGAAGGGTCCAATTGGTAACCCGGTGCCGGGCGGCATTCATTCCGGTAATCAGACTTACCCGTGTGGGTGAGCATACCGGCGTGGCATACGCCTGGGTAAACTTCATTCCTTCTGCCGCCAGGCGCTCCATATTGGGAGTCCTGTAGCGTTTGTTAAACTCCGTTGTTTCCGTCCAAAATGGAACGGAAGTATCTTGCCAGCCCATGTCATCGACTAAAAATAAAACGATGTTAGGGGTGGTGGACTTTGTTTCCGGTTCGGGTTGGGAACAGGCATGGAGAAATAAGCCGATAATTATAATGGGGAAAGAATATCTAATGAGATCTTTATTCATAGGTATCAAAATATGGTCACTAGTTTAAAAACGGAGTAAAACAGTTTAATTAAGGCGATCATTATATTCAAATCTTTAAGAAACAGAAATACCGGAGTAAATTCAAGTGTCAAGTAAGTTTCCATATCATGAATCGCGTTGACCGGCTGTCTGCCATCCTGATCCAGTTACAAAGCAAGAGGGTGGTTAAAGCCAGGGAGATATCTCATCGTTTTGGTATTAGCCTGCGAACCGTTTACAGGGATATAAAAGCCCTGGAGCAGGCAGGTGTACCAATAGGCGCAGAGGCCGGAGTGGGATATTTCATTGCAGATGGATATTATCTGCCTCCGGTAAAATTTTCCAAATCAGAGGCTGGTGCCATCCTGATGGCCGCTAAGCTGGCGGAAAAGCAGACGGATAAGTCCATATGGCAGAATTTGAATAGTGCCTTGTTTAAAATAAGATCGGCCTTGAAAGAAGAAGAAAAGGAATACCTGGAAACCATTGAGGATAATATCGAAGTGCTGCAATTGGTTAAGCCCCCGGAAACCGGTTTTCCAGACCACTTCCTGGCTGATATTCAGCTGGCTCTGGCCACCAAAAAAGTAATCAATTTTGACTATTACTCTTCCTACCGGGACTCATTTACTAACAGGGACGTAGAACCTGTAAATCTATGTTATTACTCGCGGCATTGGCATTTGGTAGGATTCTGCAAGTTAAGAAATGCATTGCGGGATTTTCGTTCCGACCGGATTATGAAACTCACGATTAAAGAACAGACCTTTGATGCCTCCAAATACCATGAATTCCAATCACTTCAAGACCTTTATCTTCAGGGTGAGGGGCTTCAGGAGGTGGTTATCCGTGTTACTAGCAGGGTAGCAGATTATATTTCGGAACAAAAATACTTTATGGGATTTGTGGAAAGTAAAAGAGAAAAAAGTTTTGAATTAATGAAGTTTATGTGCGGGGATGTATCAGCTTTTGCTCACTGGTTGCTACAATTCAATGATGGGGTTACGGTAATTTCCCCTGACCTGCTTAAGGAGAAAGTATTCATCTTGGTGGAAAAAGCTTTTATCCATCATAAAAATTACCAAAGCTAAATACCTATTGACATAGGGTTGTCACCTGGCCCCGTTTACTTGGTGGATATAAATTAAAATCACCAAGAAAATGAAAAAATTAGATCTGATAAAACTGGATAAAGGTTACTACACCGCCAACTCCAGTCCAAAATTGATGGTACCAAGAAAGTATCGCTACCTGATGGTTGGTGGGATATCTTCACCGGAAGCCCCAGTGTTTAGCCAGTCGATCACTGCCCTGTATGCGGTTGCCTACGCCATAAAGTTTCACTACAAGTCTATCGATTTGGACTTTGTAGTACCAAAAATGGAGGGGCAATGGTGGGTGACCGGGGAGTTACCGTTTGAAGAAACTCCCAGGGAACAGTGGAATTGGAATATTATGATACCTATGCCGGATTACGTTTCAGAAGATATTTTCCAGCAGATGAGGTCTGTGAGCTACAAAAAGAAGCAATTAGCGCAGGTGTTAAAGGTGGAGTTTTCGGTACTGAATGAAGGATCTTCCGTGCAAATTCTACATCTTGGCAGCTACCAGGAAGAAAAGGCCAGTATTGATAAAATAATGTCATTTCTGGGACAAGAAGGGTTGGAAATTGCCGGTTATCACCATGAAATTTATCTCACAGACCCTACCAGAACACCAGAACACAAGTTGAAAACCATAATCAGATATCCTGTTACCAACAAAAAGTAATCGGGAAAGAGGCTGCCAGTATCTCAAACAACCTTACATAGAGTTGGAATAACTGAAAATAAATGCAAAATTGGTGACAATTTTGGTCGCTTTTTTCAGCTTGAAAGAGAAATATGGGTAGATTTTTTACCGGATTATTGGTTGGCCTCTTATTCCTGATCTCCACTGTTGAGCTCACTGGTCAGCATTCTGTGGCCAGGCAGTGGAATGAAGTATTATTGGAAGCAATACGGAATGATTTTGCCCGTCCTACCGTCCACGCACGTAACTTATTTCATGCCTCAGTGCTGCTTTATGATGCCTGGGCTATTTATGATCCCACAGCCAGCCCCTATTTTATCGGTAATAACATTAGTGGCTACCGCTGCAGTTTTGGGCAGGTAGCAGCAGTATCTGATTTAAAGTCTGCTCAGGAAGAGGCAATGAGCTTTGCCATTTATCGATTGCTAACACACCGGTTTCAGGGATCACCGGGGGCAGCGGAAAGCCAGCAGCGTTTTGACGATTTAATGACATCGCTGGGGTTTGATACCGGAATTACTTCCACCGATTATATCGGCGGAGGTCCAGCTGAAGTGGGTAACTATCTGGCACAATGCATGATTCAGTTTGGATTACAGGATGGTGCAAACGAAATTGGTTCCTATGCAAACCTGTATTATGAACCGGTAAATCCACCTTTAGTTATGTTGGATCCCGGTAACCCCGATATCGTGGACATGAATCGGTGGCAACCACTGACCCTGGATGTTTTTATTGACCAGGCCGGTAACCCTATTCCGTTTAATACTCCGGCTTTTTTAAGCCCTGAATGGGGGAATGTAGTCCCCTTTGCACTGGACCAGACCGATTTAACCACATACCAGAGGGATGGTGCCGACTACCACGTATATCACGACCCGGGAGCTCCACCATTTCTGGATGTCTCTGATGGCAGTGGTACCAGTGACCAGTATAAATGGAATTTTGAGCTGGTTTCTACATGGTCTTCTCATCTGGATCCAAGCGATGGGGTGATGATAGATATTTCTCCTGCCTCAATTGGCAACATTGACCAGCTGCCAACTACCGATGAAGAGCAGCAGGAATTTTATGACCTCCTGGAAGGTGGTGATCCCAGTCAGGGACACAGCCTGAATCCAGTTACCGGTGAACCATATGACCCTCAGATTGTGCCTAGAGGGGATTACGGCAGGGTCCTGGCAGAGTTTTGGGCGGATGGCCCGGACTCGGAGACACCTCCCGGTCATTGGTTTGTTATACTAAATTATGTGAACGATCATCCCATGTTAGAGAAGAAGTTTAAAGGTGAGGGGGCTATTGTTGATGACCTGGAATGGGACGTGAAATCTTATTTCATATTAGGAGGTGCCATGCATGATGTAGCCATCAGTGCCTGGGGAATAAAGGGGTGGTACGATTATATTCGGCCTGTTTCAGCTATCCGGGGACTGGCGGAATTGGGTCAAAGCTCGGATCCCGGGCTTCCCAGTTACCATGCGGCCGGAATAACATTGATCCCCGGTTATATAGAACTGGTAGCGTCGGGTGACCCTTTGGCAGGATCAGGCGATGAGCACGTGGGCAAGATCAAACTGTATGCCTGGAAAGGACCTGAATTTATTGATGATCCTGAGACCGACGTGGCTGGAGTTGACTGGATTCTGGCGGAAAACTGGTGGCCTTATCAACGTCCATCGTTTGTAACCCCACCTTTCGCGGGATACATTTCCGGTCACAGCACTTACAGTAGAACTGCTGCAGAAGTGCTGACGTCATTGACCGGAGACCCATTTTTCCCTGGTGGTATCGGTGAATTTGAGGCTCCAATGAACGAATTCCTGGTATTCGAAGATGGACCCAGCGTTGATGTAACCTTGCAATGGGCTACCTACCGCGATGCTTCCGACCAGTGTAGCCTTTCCAGAATATGGGGCGGGATTCATCCTCCGGCCGACGATATTCCCGGCAGGTTTATCGGTCAGCAGATTGGTGCCGATGCCTTTGCCAAGGCGGAGCAATATTTTCAGGGTGTGGTTACGGACCTGGAAGATGAACCCCTTGAAAAACTCAAAGTATATCCGAATCCCGTTCAAAAAGGGAATACCCTATTTGTAACACTTCCCAGGACCAATGGACCCATTTCGGTACATTTGAGGGCAGTGGATGGAAGAACAGTATGGCATCGGTCTATCACCCCTGGTGGTTCAGATACCATTGAAATATCTGTTCCCACAAAGCTGCAGGGATTATTTTTTCTGACCGCAAGGGGCGCTTCATTGAACGTTACCCATAAAGTGCTGTTCAGGTAGCTTTTGCTAATCCAAAGTTTTTACAATCAACCGGTGGGAGTATTTTTTGTCGGGAGCCGTTATTACCACTTGATAGACTCCACTGGGAAACCCGTCGAGATCAAGACTGATTTGGTCCCTGGCCGTCCATGAGACCATTGGTAGTGATTGCTCCCGGCCCATTAGGTCTATTATAGCGATCGAATTAAAGGATCTCCCTATTCCGGCTATTTTTACCTGCCTGGTGGCCGGATTAGGAAAAATTGCAACACGTGTATCCGGCAGGTCGCCGGTAGCCACCACAAAATCCGTATTCAATCGCAACAGCTTGGCATCACCAAGGTCTGAGGACTCGGAAGTGAGCAGGTATTCCGATTCATTGATAGCTTCAATAGCTTCAATTTGAAATGATCCCTGAATATCAAAAAATAGTCTATTTGTTTTGGCTTGATTAAGCTGTATTGGATCGAAATCCGCTATTCTAAAAATGAATGGACCGGTAATTGTATATCCTGTCAGCATGACCTCCTGTGAAAGTATATTGTATACTGCACTGGTTATTAAACCACTGGTATTGATCCTGCCCACTCTTTTTGCCTGATAATCCCCGGGTTCCTTTGGCAAGGAATAGATATTGGTGTGCTGATCACCCCAGTTTTTGGTAAATATATACAAACTGTCTCCCAGGGAAATGAGGGCCTCAGCATCAAAATTTGTGAAAGGATTTCCGCTGAAATCAATCTGGTCATGGTATTCGAAACGAATTGTATCAACTGAAACCAAATCGTCGCTGCTTTGAAAGTAATCTGAGATCGCCAGTCGATATATACGGAGATCGGTGCGGTCTCCGTTGTTGTTTCCAATGTCACCGATGTAGATATATTGCTGGTCAAATGCCAGGTCCTCCCAATCGATGTTCGTGCCATTACTTATGGTCACCTCCCTGGTAATCTCACCACTTTCGGGTTCGATTTCGTATAGGACAGGTTCACCTCCGGAATCATTATGAGTAACTACTCTGTCGTTGAGAAAAACTATTCCCGAGGTTTCCTGGATTTTTTCCGGCAGGAACAGCAGTGTTTCAACTGAGAAACTCTGCGCATGGGAGCTCATCGTTGCTATAATCATCAGGTATAGCAGCAGTGTATTCCTTATTATTTGCTTTGCCATCTTACGGGAATTGGACCCTCGCTAAATTTAGGAAATTCGCGCAAGAAAAAAATATGCTTGTCTGGCGGACCTCATGCTAATATTTCTTTAACTACTTTCCCATGTACATCGGTCAATCGAAAATCTCTTCCCTGAAAATGGTATGTTAGCTTCTCGTGGTCCAGACCCAGCTGGTGTAACAAAGTGGCTTGTAAATCATGTATGTGTATCCTTCCCTTTACCCCTTCGTAGCCTATTTCGTCTGTTTCCCCATAGGTTATTCCGGTTTTTACACCGGCACCGGTCATCCACATGGTGAATGCGTTTCCGTGATGATCCCGCCCTTTAAAGGGATTGGTTCTGCCCTGGCGATTTTCCTGCATAGGAGTGCGTCCAAACTCCCCACCCCAGATTACCAGAGTATCATCCAGCATGCCTCGTTGTTTTAGATCCTTGATCAGGGCGGTCATGGGTCGGTCAACCTCGAAACAGCGTTTTTTGAACCCTCCGTGGAGATTTTCAAAGTCATTGCTTCCATGGGAATCCCATCCACGGTGGTAAAGCTGGATGAATCTAACTCCCCGCTCTGCCAGTCTTCTGGCCAACAGACAATTGTTGGCAAAGGAAACATTCCCCGGATCCGTTCCGTACAGCTGGTGAATGTACTGCGGTTCCTCAGTTAAATCTGTTGCCTGAGGCACAGACATCTGCATTTTGAAGGCCATCTCGTATTGGGCCATTCGGGTGAGAATCTCGGGATCTCCCACTTCCTGATAAGCGCTCTCGTTGATTTGGTTGATGGCATCCGTAACTACTCTGCGTACATTTCTGGGTACGCCATCGGGGTTGGAGACATATAGTACCGGGTCTCCTTTGGATCTGAACTCCACCCCCTGATAAATTGAAGGGAGAAATCCACTGCCCCATAAGCTCTTTCCTCCACTGGGAGCTGATTGACCCGATACCAATACTACAAATCCCGGTAGATTTTCATTTTCGGAGCCCAAGCCGTAATTAACCCATGACCCAAATGAGGGTCGTCCTAACCTTGGACTGCCGGTATGCATAAATAACTGGGCAGGGGCATGATTGAACTCTTCCGTGTGAAGTGCTTTCATGAACAACACATCATCCACCACCTCGGTAAAGTTGGGAAGCAATTCCGACACCCAGGATCCGGACGCTCCGTACTGTTGAAAGGAAAACTGCGGACCAAGCATTTCCGGGACCCCTGTTATAAAGGCAAACCGCTTACCGTCTAATAGCGATTCGGGGCAGGGTTTGGCATCCAATTGGTGTAACAGGGGTTTATAATCGAATAATTCCAGCTGCGAAGGCGCTCCTGCCATATGCAGAAATATTATTCTCTTGGCTTTCGGTACGAGATTTGAAATGCCTGTTTCCGGAAAACCGGATGCTGAAACAGCAGGTACTTTATCACACCCGGACATACAGGCCAGTGCCACCGCCCCCAGTCCCAGGGAGCCCTGTTTTAGAAAGTGCCTGCGCGTGAGGTATTCGCTTTCCCGGTAGATAAGTTCTTCCAGTAATCTCATTATCCTTTGGTTATTACTTCATCCAGATTCAATATGACAGCTGCCAGGCTAATGGTGGCAGCCATCTCCGGAGTTTGAAAACCGGTGCCTTCTGTTACCGCCAATACTTCCTGAGGATTTTCCCGATAAAGTTGTAAGGTTTTATCGAACATGCTCTTCATGCTCTGTAGCTCTGTATTCGATGGAGGCCGGTAAAGTGCTTTTTGAAATCCGAATGCTATCTGCTCTTCCACCGACGATGAGGTATTCCGCATATGAGCAGCCAGTATTTTGGTGGCATTAAAAAACACCGGGTCGTTCAGGGTAACAAACGCCTGTAGTGGCGTGTTCGTACGGATTCTGCGCGATACACAGAATTCTCTGCTGGTGGCATCGAAAGTCAACATGGAGGGGTAAGGGCTTACCCTTCGCCAGAAAGTATACAGTGCACGACGGTTTTGCAGCTCAGGATCAGAAGGAGTTTCCCAACGGGCCCGGTGGCGAATGACATTCCACACTCCTTCCGGTTGAGGTGGCATTACACTGGGTCCGTAAAGGGCCGGATTCAGGGTTTCGCTGATGGCCAATATCTGGTCACGGATTTGTTCCGCCGATAGTCGAACCCGTGGTCCTCTGGCCAATAGCCGGTTGTAGGGGTCCGTTTCCAGCAACTGCGGACTTATCTTGCTGGATTGCTGATAGGTGGCTGAAAGTACGATCTGTTTTAGCAGTGGCTTAAGTTTCCACTGATGTTCATGCATATATTGAATCGCTAACCAGTCCAGTAATTCGGGATATTCAGGCGGAGTGGATTGGCTGCCAAAATCCTCCAGGGTTTCCACCAGTCCCCGACCGAACATCTGCTCCCAGTATCTATTGACCATCACTCTGGCGGTAAGCGGATTTTTATCATTGACCAACCACTGAGCCAGTTCCAGACGATTTTCCGGACTTCCCTGGATCGATAAGTTTAGGGCTTCGGGTACCGATGGTTCTACCTCTTCGCCTTGTACCAGCCAATTGCCGCGGACAAACACATGTGATTTCCTGGAAGAATCTGCCGGCAGCTCTTTCATCACCGGAACTTTCAAAGGTCTGATAGCCAGGTAGGCATTCAGCATTTTCCGGTAGTCCTCACTTATGGTGTCGTCTTTGATTTTATAATCTTCCATTTGCGCTTTGAGTTGTTTTTTCTTCAGCAATTGTGGCTGAGATAACAACATGGCATTGGGCTCATCATTAGTTTGATCGTGGTCCTCTGTGTTGTTAAAGTAAGCGTAAAGACCGTAATACTCCTCGTGTTTGATGGGATCGTAAGGATGGGTATGGCATTGCACACAACTGATGGTGGTGCCCTGCCAAACTTCGAAAGTAGTATTTACCCGGTCCAATACCGCAGCTACCCTAAACTCTTCGTCGTCTGTACCCCCTTCGTCGTTATTCATGGTATTGCGATGGAAAGCCGTGGCCAGTAACTGATTATCGCCGGCGTCTGGTAACAAGTCTCCCGCCAGTTGTTCAATGGTAAATTGGTCGAATGGCATGTCCTGATTAAAGGCTGCGATTACCCAGTCCCGGTACATCCACATAGTGGGCCTCAGATTATCTTTCTGGTATCCCTGGGAATCTGCATAACGTGCCAGGTCGAGCCAAAGTGCTGCCCATTTTTCTCCGAAATGGCTTGAGGCCAATAGCTCATCTACAATTTCTTCATAGCTCTGTGGGGAACTGTCCTGAATAAAACGATCTACCAGTATCTTGTCGGGAGGGAGCCCGGTTAGGTCAAAACTAAGACGTCTGATTAACACATTAGGCTCAGCTCTTGGAGCGGGCGTAAGCCCTTTGGTTGTTAATTTATCCAGAACAAACCTGTCGATAGGGTTGTTCAAAAGTTGCATTTGCTCTCCGTCAGGTACTTCAATCTGGGTATCCGGAGGGGTATATGCCCAATGTTCTTCAAAAGTGGCACCCTGCCTGATCCATCCTGTCAGTATTTCAATTTCTTCGGTGCTTAGCCCCTCACCTTCCGGGGGCATTCTCAGTTCCGGATCCGTTTCCAGGATACGGGCGATAAGGGCGCTTTTTCCCACCGACCCTGGTACAATGGCGAATTTGCCGGAATCAAGCGTATCCAAGGCGGTTTCCGGGAATAAGAAACTCAATCCCCCATTTTGCCTGACTCCACCGTGGCAACTCATACAGTTTTTATTGAGAATGGGCCTAACCTGGGTATTAAAATCGATCTCCGGTGGGGGTGAGCACGATGGTAAAAACCAGCTTTCACAAATTAAAACTGCTACTATCAATAAGTGTCTCACCTCTTTGTTATGCATTAAAAACACATTATTTAACATACAAGATACTTCATAGGTATATAAGTTGCCAATATTATGGCTTAACCTCATCGCCTATCATCACCAATAAATCCTTCGACATCCCTTCACTGCTCATCTTTTGTTGAATCTCCCGGGCTTTTTTCTTGTATGCCGGATTTTCCCAAAGGTCCAGCAATAATTTTTCGACCGAAGATGTAGTAAGCCTGGATATAGCGATACCCCTGGGACCCAGACCCAGATCAGCTATACGCCTATTCCAGAAGTACTGATCCACTATATGTGGTATGATCAAACTGGGGCAGCCGTATTTGCAGGCCGTATGGGTAGTGCCAGATCCACCATGATGCACCATAGCGTAGACTTTGGGTAATATCCAGTCGTACGGTATATTGTCGACAAAATAAATGTATTCAGGACAGTTTTCGATTTTTTGAAGACCACCCCAGGAAGTATTGATTATGGTGGGAATCCTGTATTTTTTCAGGATTCTCAACAGGGCCAGGGTTTTTTCCAAAGGAGCTTCGTTCTTCATGCTTCCAAAACTGATCAGTAGTATCTTCTCATGTTTGGACAGAAAAGACTGTAAAGTCTCCTCGGGTTGCCAGTGCATCTTTTTATTGCGTTCTACAAAACCCGTTACATAGAGATGCCGCGGCCAATAAGCAGGTCGTGGAAAAAGACTGGGAGAAATGGAGTAAAAAGATTTGGTGTCGAACACAATGGTTCGATAGATTGATCCGGCGGAAACCTTTATGTGGTTCAGATGGTCCTTCTGTTTTCTAAGGAGCCTGTAAAAGACCAGAGACCGTATCCAGTTCACAGCCTTGTAGCTCAGTTTATTCAAAAAAGGTCCAAAGTTTCCATTTCCTGTTAACCCTATGGTGGAATACTCCTTCACTTCGTGTACTACGCATGGGATCGGACAAACCAGGATGGTGCTACCGGGGTGAGCCATTTCCCAAAGTATTGGGTAAACACATTTGGGGTGGTAGAAGATCTTATCGGGTTGCAGTTCGCGAATACATTGCTTTTGGGTGACAATTAACTGGTCTTGTAGTTTCCAGCTTGAACGGGCCAGGGACCTCATAGCCTTGATTTTTCTGATGAGGCCACCCGAACCGCCCATCAGGGTTTTGCCGGTTTGACTTTCCAGCAGTTCCAGAAACTGTTTGTCAAATCCGTGGAAAGAAATGCTTGCTTGTTCTACCATATCCCGGAATTGTTCCGGAAAAACACAGGTTACTTCCCATCCATGGTTTTTAAGTACCTCGGCCAAAGCCAGGAATGGCTCGGCATCACCCCGGGTACCAATAGAAAAAAATACGGCTCGCACGCTATAAATTAGAAAATAAAAGCGACAAGTGTGATACTAGGTGCTGGATTCGTAACCGTATTTTTGCAGGATTTGCTGCCCTTCAGGAGATAACAAAAAATCATAGAAGTGCTTGGCCGGAACCTTATTTTCGGTGTTTAGGATAACAATACCCTGGGCGATAGGTTGGTGGAAGCGATGATCGATTTCAATCCATTCTCCCTGGTCTTTCATAGCTTTAGACAGCACTACTGACTTGGCGGTAAATCCAGCTTCAGCAGCACCTGAAATCACGAACTGGTTTACCTGTGATATGCTTTCCCCATAAACCAATTTTTCGCTAACCCGATCCATTACCTGATAATGTTCCATTATTTCCATGGCTGCCTGACCATAGGGTGCAAGTTGAGGGTTAGCCATGGCAATATGTTTAACCCTGGTTGACAGAAGGGCGTCAAACGATGGTGTGAAATCAACTCCTGTACTCCATAAAACCAGCCGGCCGTAGGCGTAAACTTTTGGTTCGGTTCGGGTTAATCCCTGCTGGTAGAGCATTTGCGGATATTTCATATCTGCAGCAACCAGTAGGTCAAAAGGAGCGCCCTCTCTTATCTGTGCGCTGAGTTTGCCAGATGAACTTATTATCACTTCGCACTGATACCCAAATTGCCGTTCGAAAGCATCTGTTATATCTTCAATGGCATATTGCATATTTGACGCTACCGCAATAGTGAGTGGCTGCTTCGGTGGACCTGTGCAAGCGGCTAGCAGAGCTATTATAACCGGAAACATTCTCATGGTGCGGAACCCAATGCTTTGGTCAGATCCAGTTTGTGCCTGATGGCAAACCAGAGAATGTGATAATAGGTGTATTGAGAGGGCAGGTTCAAGGCACTAAATCTTCCCTGGTAAATCAGCGAGAAGGCAAGGTTTCTGTTCAGTTGAAATTCCGGACCGATCAGCAGGCGATTTTGGTCAAATATATTGTACACAATCTCTTTCCCGGCATTGATGAACAACTCATCACCTATAAGGAATCGCAGCGCCCTGTCCTGTGTACCTGCAAATTGTTTTACCGGAACAGAGATTCCAATGTAGTAACGAAATCTCCAATTAAACCGACTGAATTGTCTGTCGTTGTTATCGTTTGCTTCGATAAATCGCTGTTCCAACCGTATTCTGCTGCTTATTCCCAGCTTGCTGGAAGCTCTTTTATATCTCAATTCCTGGTGGGGGCGCCATTCATCTACCGTTATTTTGCTATTGGTGTAGGAACCCCAATAACCAAATCCTGCTGCTAAAGTGAGCCCACTGGCAATTTTATAGCCCCCGGCGATTCTGACCAGATATTGAGATGCTTCCAAAAAGTCATTTTCCCAACGGTAACCGCCATCCAGCTGGATCGCCCATTTTTCAGCTACCTTGGTTTGGTTATAATAGTGGACCCACTGCCTATTTCCCTTGGTCACGGTTTTTGATTGACCAAACCCATCACTACTGAAAGTAAAAGCAACCAATACCAGTAAGCCGATAACCTTTTTAAGATATATAATTACCTGTACCAATGTCGATTTCACTTAAGAATTCAATATAGCTTCTCTTTATCAATATCGTATTAAACACCATTTTGAGCTTATGGTTCCATCTCAATTCCCGGTATCGCTTCCAGCTTACCCATGATTAATGGCTGTTTTGACAAAGGGATATCCAGTTTTATTTTGCATGGATCATCGATCGCGTGCTCAATAATGTCAAGATCCTGTTGCTTCACCAAATTCAGGATGATATCCATTTTACTGTATGGATAGGTCAGTACCCAGGTATCAGTTTGTTCTTTTTTCACGATTTTTGCCCTATTGAGAGCTGATATTGCAGCATTTCGGTAGGCACTGATCAATCCGCCAATCCCCAGTTTGGTACCCCCAAAATATCGTACCACTACCAGTAAAACATTGGTGAGATCGCGAGCCCGCAGCTGTCCCATTATCGGGTCACCGGCGCTGTGTTTAGGTTCACCGTCGTCAAACACGCGATACTCATTGCCCTGAGGATTGAGAATGTAAGCGTAGCAATGATGGCGGGCTTTATGATGCTCCTTTTTCAACCTTTGAAGCAACCTCTGTATTTCCTCAACGGTATTCACCGGGAAGGCAAAGGCCAGAAACCTGCTACCTTTCTCTTTATAAATTCCTTCTGTGGCGGCAGTTATGGTGAGATAATTGGATTTCATCAACTATCACGAAGATAACTTTTTGCTTCATCTTTCACCTTGTCGTACTGGGCCAGTTTTAGGGCATTGCGGTAATAGTCCCTGGCTTCGTCAATTTTGCCCCTGGACACGGCTATCCTGGCCAGGCCCGCATAAGCCAGACTTTTTTTGTTATCTGCTCTTGCACCCAGCTCCTGGCCGGTAAGCAATGACTTTTGATACCATGACTGGGCTTTTTCCATGTCATTGAGATGCTTTTCCATATAGATGCCATAAAATACTTCTCCGGACATCCGATAGAAATCCTTTTTATCACCAACCAAAGCCTGGATAGTGGTATAAGTCTTGGCATATTGTTCTGCGGCCAGTAGCGCCTCTACATTTATTATTTTAAAGAAAGTGTTCTTCGGAAACCGCTTGACCAAGCCCTCCGTATATTGCATTGCCTTGGTTGGCTGATCTTCGTACCTTAGATAGATGTGGGAAAGGTACATGGAGGCTTCGGCACGGGTGAACACCGCTTCTCTGCTAGCCCTGTCCAGTTGTGCCAATCCCAGTTTCTTATCACCATCTCTGAACACCCATACGAAGGGCTTATACACAGGGTTTGATTCCGGGTACTGTACCCGGTAGTAATTATACAATCCGGTCGAAAAGTAAAATTCGGGACTTTTATCCAACATATCAAAACCAATTTTCATAAAGTGATAGGCCTTTTTGGCCGCCCCCAGGGCCTTTAATGTTTGCCCGTCTTCATCATAAAACTGTGCCAGCCAGCTGTGGATTGCCATGGCGAAAAATACCGCCTCCATGTCATTAGGGTCATCTTTCAGGTAGGTTTTGGTTCGTTCCAGAGAGATTTGAAGATTTCCGATCAGTTTTCTAAAATCCGCTGTTTCCGGTTCAATAGGGTTAGCGCTCCAATTGATGTTCAATGCTTTCATCATGGGTGCTACCGGATGATGGGGCATTAACTGCTCTACCTGTTTAATGTATCGCTCTGCTTGGGAGGATTCGGTATTGTAAATACAGTATAATCCTTTTTTAACAATTTCCAGGGTTGCGGGCTGCTCCAGCAATTTCTGCTGGGGCCAGGCTGGTATTGAGGTTAGCGTGATGAAAAAAAATACCCAGTATTTCATTTGAGTAGACATCTGCTGTAAAACGTATAACATCCTGAAAATTGCCTAATTCAGGTAGCTTTTAGCTTCGTTTTTCTGGGCCTCAGTATAGGCTCTGTCCAGTGATTCTTTAAAATACTTACGCGCTTGAGGTGGATCATTCTTGTGCTGGTAGATTCGACCCAGTCCAAGATAGGCGATGGCCTCAAGGTATGCTCTCTCCATATCATGAGCTTCACTCAACTGCAAAGTCTTACGGTAGAGTTTCTCTGCAGTATGATAGTTAAAGAATGATTTCTCTTCAATTACCCCCATAAACAGGTCACCATAGATCCGAAAGTACGGATTTCGGTCCGACTGCAACTGTCTGGCGATGGGAGCGGCTGTTTGGTATTGCTGGTTGATTACCAGGCTTTCCAGGTATATGGCCTTGAAAAGGTGATTTTTAGGATAGGTCTCATACAGGTCCTTCCCCCTGCGTAGGGCCTGTACCGGGAGATACTCGTAACGCATGTAGATATAACTCAAGTAATACTTGGCAATTACGTGAGAGATGGAGGTATTTCTGGCGGCATACTCCAACTGCCTGATACCTAGATCTTTATTTCCTTTCATAAAGAATGACATGAAAGGGCGGTAGATGGGGTGTGCTTCCGGGTAATATTCCCTGTAGTAGTTGTACAAACCAGTCGAGAGATAGAACTCATTGTAATGATCCATCATACTCATGCCATCTTTAACGTCATTATAGGCGCGTTTGGCAGCGCCAACCGCTTTAAAGCTTCTGCCAGATTCGGCATAACTCTCGGCCAGTAATCCTTGAGATGCCATGGCTAAAAAAGTGGCTTCCGGGTTATTGGGGTCATTTTCCAACACCTGTAAAGATCTTGAGTAGGCGTTTTCCAGATGTTCCTGATAGGTGGAAAGTGCCGATTCTTTGGTAAAAATGGGAAAATGTCGCCAAAATACTTCCATGGCTTTCATCAAATCCGGTATGGCACTGCCTTCACTTTGCGATTCTATATCTCGAATAATGGTATGAGCATGGTGGAATTCATAATTATATATGTGGTTCATGCCCTTTTTTACCATTTCCATGGTTGATTGCTGACACCAGGCCTGGAAGCTGAAAAGCAGGGTAAATATTATATTATATAACAGTTTTTTGCCCATAGCTGGCTTGGATGAGTACCGATGCCTGAAAAATTTAAAGCTGGTATTGGATTTTATTATGTTTACAAACAAACACTTGGTTCAGGCTCCAAAATTAACCACATAAATCCATATTACGGTCTGAAAAAATATAAGTTATGAAGTTACCCAATCAGCCATTCTACTTACCATTGGGTAATTGCCAGGATGCCAGGGGGTTACTGGGTGTTCTTGAATATAAACACCTACCATTTCAGGTGCAACGAATATTTTGGATCCGTAATGTACCCGCAAATACTACACGAGGAGGTCATGCCCATCGCACGTCAGAACAGGTGCTAATATGTATCAAAGGAATTGTTGAAGTTGAATTGGAAGATATTGCCGGTAAAAAACAGCAATTCAGGCTTAGCCATGACAACCACAGGGGTTTGTACTTACCACCACTGTACTGGGGCTATTATAAATTTAAAAACCAGGCGGTGGCTTTATGTCTGGCCTCAGATTGTTTCGACGAGTCTGATTACATCAGAGATTATCACGAGTTTAAAAAAATGCAAGATGCAGGCCCGTCAGGAACGCTATAGAGTGCTAACGGAGTTAGTTGATATTCCCTGCCAGATAGATTATGAGGAATGTCTATATCACAGGCAGGATTACCTGGCGAGCCAGGTTAATTCCAAACGGATTTCATTTTTTTTAGTTCTTCAGGATTCCAAACGGGTCACGGCAAAGATCCATTTTGACCAGGTGGGGGATTTGGCAATAAGCCAGTATTATGCGCCATTTGGTTCGCTTGATGGAGATCCCGGATCAGCTTCGGCCGCGGAATATCTGCTGACTTCTATTAGTAGCACACTTCGGTCGAGTGGTATACGTCAGGTAGAAATCCGCCATCCGGCATCTTGTTATTGGTCCAGTCCTCACTGGGAGCCGTTGTTACTGAAATCGGGGTTTACTTCGAGGGTCATGGTGAACCATCACCTGGTGGTAGATGAACAACCATTTGAGAAAAAGATCCATCCAATGGAAGTCAGGAAATTGAACAAATCTCAAAAATTCAGATTTAACGTTCATCAGGTGGGATCACTAAGGAAAATTTATAATTTTATCCGTGCCTGCAGGGAGGAAAGAAATCAGTCTCTATCGATGAACTATCAGCAACTGGCTCCGGTGGTGCATCGTGTGCCGAATAATTTTTTATTGGTTTCAGTGGGGTATGGACAGGAGCTGGCTGCCGCCGCTATAATTATAAAAGTGAATTCGGCCTGCTGGTACCAGTTTTACCCGGCGCATAGCGAAAAATTCAACCGAGAAAGTCCGTTGGTATATCTGATATCCGAAGTCTACAAGTATGCCTGCAACAGAGGTGTTAAAATCTTTGACCTGGGCACTTCTGAAGTACAAGGTAAAACCCTGGATGGGTTGATAAAATTTAAGACCCGGATGGGAGGTTCCCCAACTCAAAAGAAAATATTCTCAAAACCACTATAAAAGTAGATTAAAATTGACCAGCAAAAAGAGAAATACCATCACCAAAGCCCGTAAGGATATGCTGAAACAGCCGGGGGTGATCTATACAATAAGGTGCACGGAATCCGATTGTGACTGCAAACATTTCGGGGTTGATTGCCGTCGCGGATTTTTTTCACTTTGGATTCAGGCAGTTTACGGTATTTATTTCGGCAACAACCTGAAGGTAGAAAACTATATCGATTTTGGCGATAAGCCCTATCTGTATTCGGATCCTGCCAGGTTTGATGGATCGTTGAACTTTTGGAATTACTATTACATCCAAGAACGTCAGCAAGCCGGTCGTACCGTTCCAAATAACCATGTGGAAACTTACCCCCTGAGGATTTGGCAACGGGATCATTTGAGGGCAATACACAATCAGGCGGTAAAGACCCTGCAGTTAAAACCTCAGGTAAAAGAACATATTGATTCTCTTTTGAACAGCTTTAGCAAATTTAGAACCCTGGGAGTGCACATCAGGGGTACTGATCACCCTGAAGAAGTGCCACGGGTACCCATCGAGCGCTACCTGGGAATACTGCATAAGCATCTTAAAAGCTATCAGAAGTTTTTTATCGCAACAGATGATCAAAGAATGCTGGAAACAATTATCAACGAATTTGGTCCTGAGCAGATTCTGTTTCAGGAGGCCACTCGTTCGAATACCGACCAGGCAGTGCACACTGATCTGCAGCACCAGGACCGTTACCAACTGGGGTTGCAGGTTCTGGCTGATTGCTACGCTTTGTCTTCCTGTCAAAAAGCAATTTTAGCCCACAGTAACGTAAGCTACGGAGCATTACTACTAAACCCCGAGCTCAGTTATTATTTAATGGAATCGAGCGAGTCATTGAGCAGTCGTTTAAAGACCGGTCTGCTATACTCACTTGATCGTTGGGGGATTAGAAAAATGTAGTGTAATTTGATGTTATGTGGTCCCTGAAGCCATATAAAAGTCCACCAAGTATTTGCCCCGGTTGCCGGGAAGAGAACCCTGGCTTCGAAGAATATATACCCACCGGAATTCACATATTGGGGAAGGGGGCGTGTTCCGGTTGTGGATTGGAATACTATTACAACTGGCCCATCGGTCACGGGGCTCATTTTCCAGTATCCTTCGACGGCAACGGGATTGCAAATTATCCTCCGGAAGCGAAACAGTGGTTCGCAATACCTTTGATAGATACCATCAAAAAGGGCAGGGAAGTAGCCTGTAAAATTAAAAGGACGGTTAGAAAGGAATTCTCCGAGGGTTTGTTGTTAAACTGTCTGGACCCCTGTTATGGCCATGTACTTTGGAAGCTGTTCAATGCATCCTTTTATCGGGACATCACCGCTCCCAGTGGTTTAATTGTATTAATACCCGAAAATTTCCGTTGGCTGGTTCCCGATTATGCGGCGGAAATCTGGAGTGTGGAAGCCGGCTTGCCCGATTTGAATTTTAAGATCTCTTCACTGCCAAATTTCATCAAAGAAGCCTGCCGTAGCTATGGTTCATTGAAACTGCTTCCTGTTGACACCCATATCGACCATACCGCCCTTGACCTGCAGCAATTCTTGCCAGAAGCTCCTTTCAAGCTGGAGAATTTTTACCGGTTGCCCCTATGCATTACCGTTGTATGGCGAGAAGACCGGTTTTGGCTGCGATCATTATCGGAAAGCTGGCTTAGTCTGGTAGCTGCCAAATATCAGGTCAGTTGGATCCGGAACTGGCTGCTTTACCGACAAAGAAGCAAAATGATAGGTGTAATGAGTCAAATCAGAAAGCAGATACCGGGTGTATTGTTTAAGTTAACCGGACTGGGTACCAGCGGAAGTTTTCCCGACTTTGTGGATGACCTGCGTTCCGCCAGGCCCGATGTTGACAGAGAAAGAGCCTGGTGTCAATGTTATAGTAAAAGTCATCTGATAATAGGTGTCCATGGCTCCAATATGCTAATCCCCACTGCGCTGTCTGCCGGGTTTATCGAATTGTTGCCAAAACAAAAGATCTCATTTCTTTCAGAAGATATTTTAATGAGACACCCACCTCGATTCCAGACGTTCCTGGGTCGACACCTGGATATTTTTGCCCCTACCAAGCTAGTGGCTAGACATGCAATTTCTATCTTGAAGGACTTTAAATATCTGTATCACAATACCTTGGCGGCACCATGAAATATCCTTGGGTTTCGATCATTGTAGTCAGTCATAACCACATTAAGTATGTAGCAGAAGCTATTCATTCGGCTTTGAACCAATCCTATCACAACGTGGAGGTTTTGGTGGTGGATGATTGCAGTACAGACGGTACAGCGGAGAAATTAAAATCCATGGGACAGGAGTTTCGGTTTGACAGCATACTGCTGGATGAGCCAACCGGATACTGCAAGTCGTTCAATTTGGGTTTGGCGGCTGCTCGCGGTGATTATATTATTGATTTGGCAGGTGATGACGCATTGCTGTTTGATAGAGTGGAAAAGGGAGTAACTGGTCTTCAGTCCAGCCAGGCAGCAGTAGATTTTTGTGATGC
>JAUIKU010000252.1 GCA_030430675.1 Bacteroidia bacterium
GATGGAAGCAGTTAGTGCCGGTACCCCCGCTGGTATTTTGTCTTTTCCCGATGAATTGCCAAGAAATCGACTGGGCCTGGCCCAGTGGCTCACCAGTGCCGAGCACCCTCTTACTGCCAGGGTAGCAGTCAACCGTTTCTGGCTAATGATGTTCGGACGTGGTCTGGTAAATACCCCGGAGGACTTTGGCAACCAGGGAGACCTGCCGTCCCATCCGGAGTTGCTGGATTGGCTGGCGGTGCATTTTGTGGTAAGTGGTTGGGACGTTAAAGCCTTGCTGAAAATGATGGCGCTTTCCTCCACCTATCAACAGGCCGCTCAGATTACCCCCAGAAAGTTAAAACTGGACCCTGAAAATATTTTACTGTCCCGGGGACCTTATGGCAGGTTGGAGGCTGAGATGCTTCGGGATCAGGCGCTGATGGTAAGCGGGTTACTCCACTATGAAGTAGGAGGGAAGTGGGTGAAACCCTATCAACCACCGGGCATATGGAAAGAACTGGCCAACCAAATCGGGGAGAACAAATACCGGCCGGGTAGTGGCACCGACCTGTACCGCAGGAGTTTGTATTCTTACTGGAAAAGGACCATCCCGCCCCCTTTTATGCTGACTTTCGATGCCTCGGAACGGGCGGTATGTGTATTAAAAAGGCAAAGTACCAACACCCCGTTGCAGGCCCTGGAAATACTGAACGATCCGCAGTTTATCGAGGCATCCAGGGTATTGGCACAGGAGATTATGGCGACAACAGGAGATCCTGCCCAGTGGGTAGAAACTATTTTTCTATCCCTGACTTCCAGATATCCCAACCAGGATGAGATCGAGAATTTGACCAGTTTGTTTACCAGGGAAAGTGAAAAGTACCAATCGGATGTGAATTCGGCATTGGCGCTATTATCTGTGGGTGAAGCCCCTGTAAACAAAGAATTATCAGCCCCTGATTTAGCGGCGCTGACGGTAGTAGCCAATGTGATACTGAACCTGGATGAAGCAAAGATGAAATCATGAAACGCATTAACAGACCCCTGGTATTGACTCGGCAGGACCACGAGCAGGCCCTGCAACTGAACCGCCGGCATTTCTTATCGAAAATAGGCATGGGTATAGGAGGAGCTGCCTTGTCCACCATATTGCCAGGCTGTAGTTCAACACCATCCATGGATCTGATGGGTCAGGCCACCTCGGGTTTGTTAAATCAACCGCATCTGGCACCCAAAGCCAAGCGCGTTATCTACCTGTTTCAGAGCGGCAGCCCTTCGCAGATGGACCTGTTTGACTACAAACCATTGATGCATGAACTTCACGGACAGGAACTTCCTGCCTCGGTCCGAATGGGGCAACGGCTTACCAGGATGACCAGCAACCAGACAAGTTTGCCGTTGGCATCTTCATACTTCAGTTTTAAGCAGCATGGACAGAGCGGGGCCTGGGTAAGCGAACTGATGCCGCATACCGCTAAAATTGTGGATGACCTGTGCTTTATCAAATCCATGCATACAGAAGCCATAAATCACGATCCGGCCATCACATTTTTCCAAACCGGGTCACAGCAGCCAGGCCGCCCCAGTATAGGCTCCTGGCTCTCCTATGGACTGGGCAGTGACAACAAGAATTTACCCACTTTTATTGTACTGTTATCACGTGGTTTGATCCGGCCTCAACCCATCTACTCCAGGTTATGGGGTAATGGGTTCCTGGCTTCTATGCACCAGGGAGTTCAATTGAGGTCGGGTAAGGACCCGGTGCTGCACCTTAGCAATCCGCCGGGAATAGACCCAGCCAGCCGCCGGGAAGCGTTGGATCATCTGAAAGAGCTCAACGCCATGAGACAAGCGGATTTTGGCGATCCGGAAATTGCCTCCCGCATAGCACAGTATGAAATGGCTTACCGCATGCAGACATCCGTGCCGGAAGTAATGGATCTGTCGGACGAACCGGAGGAAGTGTTTGAAATGTACGGACCCGATTCCAGGAGACCCGGTACCTTTGCTGCCAACTGTTTACTGGCACGACGACTGGCAGAGCGGGACGTAAAGTTTATCCAGCTGTATCATATGGGCTGGGATCACCATGTGGATTTACCCAAAGATATCATTCCCCAGGCCAAAGATACGGACCAGCCCAGCGCTGCCCTGGTTACAGATCTAAAACGCAGGGGATTACTGGAAGATACCCTGGTAGTATGGGGAGGGGAGTTCGGCCGGACCATCTACAGCCAGGGTCAGTTAACTGCAGATAATTACGGCCGTGACCATCATCCCCGTTGCTTTACCATCTGGATGGCCGGAGGAGGGATCAAGCCAGGCATCACCTATGGGCAAACCGATGATTTCAGCTACAACATTGTAAAAGACCCTGTGCATGTACATGACTTCCAGGCTACCCTGTTGCACCTGCTGGGTATCGATCATGAAAGACTCACCTTTAAGCACCAGGGCAGACGATACCGACTTACCGATGTACACGGCCACTTAGTAGATGGCATATTGGCATAGTAACAAATATTTCAGGCTGATGGTCACCCCCTAAGCATTTAACCTGGCAGCGGGGTTTTTAATTTTTGGCTGCTATGGTTATCTTGCTCAGATGACATTAACTACTTCAACTCTCTATTGGCGCTTTTTATGGATTTTACTGCCATTTAGCTTTCAAAGCCACGCCCAGACACCGGTTTCTACCTGGACCTATATCGAAATAGATAATGAAAAGGATAAGTGGGGTGACTACCAGGATCCCCAATGGCTGCGGTATTTTGGGTTGGATGCCGGTGATCTCAATCGGGATGGCTTCCTGGATATCCTGAATGGAAGATGGGTCTATCTCAATCCCGGTGGCAATATGGATGCTCCCTGGCGCAAAATAGACCTGAGCATGAATGTGGATGGGATCCTGCTAATGGATGTGGATGGGGATGCTTTTACCGATGTGATCGCACAGGCTTTGCCCAATGTATACTGGCTGGAAGCGGTAAATGCCGAGGCAACCATTTGGCGTTCACAGGTGATTGGCAAAGTGCCGGCTACTTCCCATACCAATAGCCAGGGATTCGTTAAGGCACAGATCTATCCCGGTGACCGGCAGGAGTTCCTGATTGCCGGCGACGGCAACATTTATTGTTTTCAGATACCAAAAAACCCGGAAAGTGATAACTGGCAGGTAGACCTGGTGGGTGCTAATACTTCCGACGAAGGTATTGGCGTGGGTGATATTGATGGCGATGGTGACCTGGATTTTGCTGCGGGACGCAGACCGGAGGGTGGCGACGAGCCTTTAATAGTGGTGTGGTTCGAGAATCCCGGAAAAGCTTCTGAAAATTGGCAGGATCATGAGGTGGGAACCACCAACCACCCGGCAGATAGAATTGGGGTAGCTGACCTGAATGGTGATCGAAAGGCTGAGATAGTTGTGTGCGAAGAGCGTTACCCTGGCCTGGAGCCTGACGGGCATATTTTTTGGTTCGAGCAGGGAGATTCACTCAGTGATAAGTGGCAGCGTCACCGGCTGGTAACCCAGTATTCCATTAACAACCTTGATCTCAAGGATATAGATACGGATGGCGACATTGACATCATTACCAGTGAGCACAAAGGCCCCAATCTGGAATTACAGATCTGGAACAACGATGGTGAAGGTCATTTTACCAAAATGGTGGTAGACCAGGGCAAGGAGAGCCATTTGGGTACCCAGGTATACGATATGGATGGAGACAGCGATCTGGATATTATCAGCACCGGATGGGACCAGTATCAGTATGTTCATCTGTGGAGAAACGAAAGGGTCAATGAGGAAACCCACCGTTGGCGTCAGGTTAGTTCCGCCAAGGGAGACCTGGTAGTACCCAACAGCGGTAATCAGCAAACGGCTTCTTTGGTAACGGATGTAAACCAGGATGGGGCTATGGACTTTTTTATTGCCGAGCGCACCGCCGAACCCTCGCTGACCATGTTCAAGTATCAGAACGGAACCTGGATAAAGCATATTATTGAAGATGAGCCATTGAGAATTGAGGCTGGCTCCGCCAGTTATGACATCGATGGCGACGGTGATCTGGATGTGGTATTTGGTGGTGAAAGCCGTAGTAATGAGGTTTGGTGGTGGGAAAACCCTTTTCCCAATCTGGATCCTAATACTCCCTGGAATCGATACACTATTAAAAAATCCGGGGCTAACAAGCATCATGATCAGATATTCGGAGATTTCAACGGAGATGGCAAAGATGAGCTGGTGTTCTGGAATCAGGGAGGCCGTGTGTTGATCTCTGCTACCATACCTGAAAACCCCAAAGAAACGGAAGAATGGCCCATGGAGATCATCTATAAGTATGCGGTTGACAGCGAAATGGAGCCGGCGGTGGGATTGCATGGCTATCCCGGCTGGCAGTCTGTCAATGAGCACGAAGGACTGGCAAAGATCGATATTGATGGCGATGGTGTGGATGATATCGTCGGTGGTGGCCGCTGGTTCAAGTATGATCAGGGCCGATACATCGAGAACATCATCGATGCCAGCTACACTTTTAGCCGCAGTGCCGCGGCACAGTTTGTGGAAGGAGGAAGACCGGAAGTATTACTGGTAGTGGGTGACGGCGTGGGGCCCTTGTACATGTACCAATGGCACGAATGGGAGGGTAACAAAGCAGGAACCGGTTCCTGGAAAAGGACCCTTTTACTGGAAGAGCTGGATAATGGTCATACCCTGGAGACCCTCGATTTTAACGGAGATGGTCACTGGGACATATTCAGTGCCGAGATGCGTTTCGGGGAAGGCAATCCCGATGCCCGGGTGAGGTTGCTGCTGGGTAACGGAAAGGGTGAATTCCAGGAAATGGTGATCGCCCAGGGTTATGGCGTGCATGAAGGAAAGATGGCGGACCTGGATGGCGATGGAGATCTGGATGTGCTGGGTAAACCTTATACCTGGATGGCACCGATGATCAATATTTGGATCAACGAAGGTTCAATTAAGGATTAAAGATTAATGATTAAGGATTGGGTTTGGTGCCTGCTTTTTTTGCTGGGAGGATGTTCCCAGCAATCTTCCACCACCAGTCCCATTGCCCTGAACATTTGGTACGGAGATCAGCAGCAGTTCGGTCTTCCGGGACTGGCGCAGCGATGGGTCAACGTGCTGGGTAACGCTAGTTCTGTTCACGGAATAAAGGACATCAGCTATCAATTGAACGGTGGTAAAAGCGTCAAACTGACCCTGGGCAGTGATCTGCACCGTTTGGCAGCGGCGGGTGATTTTAATATTGATATTCACGTGGATAGTTGTGTGGATGGCAACAATGGCCTGCAACTTCTGGTCACTGATTCCGCAGGACATAGCCTGACCAGGCAAATTGATTTGCGGGTAATAAAAGGGCATACCTGGCCCTTGCCCTACACCATTCGCTGGTCGGAAGTTGATGATATTCAGCAGGTGGCACAGGTAGTGGACGGACACTGGGAACTTACCCGGGAAGGTGTACACAACCTGGATACTTATTACGACCGGGTGCTGGCCATTGGTGATAGCAGCTGGCGTAATTATGAAGTTACCACCACCGTGACATTTCACGGCTTTACTCCGCCGCAAGTAGGACCGCCCACCTATAATGTATCCCATGCAGCCATTGCCAGCCGCTGGCCGGGCCACGATCCCGATAGTTTGCAACCACATCGCAAGTGGTATCCGGTGGGAGCTACTTCGGAGTTCAGGTTGACCGAGGGGCTTGACAGCTGTCGCTGGCGCATTTTCGATGGCCCCAAGCCCAATGGAGAAAATTTTTATGTGGAGCAACTACCCGAATCCTACCGCAATATTGAACTAAATAAGCAATATGGTATAAAGCACCGGGTGGAAACCGTAGGCAGTGACAGTACCCGCTACAGTGTAAAGTTATGGCCTTTTGATTTGCCCGAACCGGAGGCCTGGGATTTTCAGGGAGTGGAGTGGGTGGAAAACCTGAAATCAGGCAGTGCCCTGCTTATCGCCCATAATACCGATGTTACCTTTGGTGATATTTTGGTGACAAA
>JAUIKU010000253.1 GCA_030430675.1 Bacteroidia bacterium
TGCGCAGAAGGCGCTGGACAAGCAGTATTGGCCGTAGCATGATTAATTCATTAGCGTTCAACACTAAAGAAAACCGTCGGCCAGGGTCAATCCAAGGAATGTCTGCTGTTTTTTGGAAGAAACCTTTTTTATATCGATACTGAGCACTGGTTATTGCGTACTGCCAACTGGATCATGGATAATAGATTGAAATGTTTGAGAATAATTGGGACTGGCCTACTACTGTGCTGTCTTTCACTGTCATCATTGGCGCAATTGCAAATAAGCGACAATGGCAGGTACCTGACCTATCCGGACAACACCCCGTTTTTCTGGCTGGGAGATACCGGATGGGGTTTGTTCCAAAAACTAAAGCGGGAAGAGGTCGACCATTATTTTCAAACCCGTGCTAACCAGGGATTCTCGGTGATCCATGCCGCCGTCTGCCACATTAACCCCTTTGTGAAACCACCCCTGCTAAACGTGTATGGAGACCGGCCATTTACCAACGCCGACCCCACCATGCCCCTGCTTACCGCTGGCAATGATCCTGCCGACAGCCTGGCCTATGACTACTGGGACCATGTGGAATTTATAGTGGACCGGGCCCGGGAACACGGGCTGTACATTGTTTTTTTACCGGTGTTCACTATGGCCAAAGACGAAGGTTATGATTTCATTTCCCCGAACAATGCCTACCAGTATGGGAAATTTATTGGGGACAGGTTCAAAGACAAGAAAAATATTATATGGTGTATCGGGGGTGACGTGCTGGCCGATAATGACTACCGCAAGCAAACCTGGAACTTGCTGGCCAAAGGTGTAAATGAAGGGGTTTCGGGCAATGAAGACTACCATGAAACACTGATGACATTCCACACCAGGGGCGGGCACTCTTCCACTGAGTTCTTCCACGATGCGCCCTGGCTGGACTTCCATATGCTGCAGACCTGGGCTTCCTATACCAGAATTTACCAGGCAGTCTCAGCTGATTATAACCGCATACCAATAAAGCCTATTCTACATGGGGAAGGAGCCTATGAAGAGGGACCGGAGTACCCCACCAAGCCCATAACTCCCTACGTAATCCGCAAACAAATGTACTGGGCCATGTTTGCCGGTGGTATGCATACTTACGGCAATACCAGCGTCTGGAGCTTCGGCACCAATGATGAATACGTGAAAAAAGACTGGAAACTGGCGCTGGAGTCCCAGGGTGCAAAGCAGCTTACCATTGCCCGGAACTTCTTCGAATCCCAGCATTGGTGGCAGCTGGTGCCGGATCAATCCATTATAGTTAAAGAAACGAATGAAGAAAAACCTTTGAGTATGGCCATGCGAAGTGACAACAGCGATAAACTGGTGGTCTACTTTTCTGAAAACACCTCTCTGAATATCGATTTGACCAAACTGACCGGCAGCTCAGTCGTTCACGGCAAATGGATCAATCCGGAGAACGGTACCATAAGTGCGTGGGAAAAGAGCATTAATGAAAACATCACCAGGCTTACCCCACCCGAGGGTTGGCAGGATGCCTTACTGGTATTAAGCCGAGACTAATTTTTTTACAGGAAAATCTCCCTGTCGTATTTTCTATTGAATTAAACCCAGCAGAAATTTTATGATCAGGGCGTTGGATATGTCAATAAAGAAAGCGCCCACCAATGGAACCACAATGAATGCTTTAGGTGAAGCGCCAAACTTTTTAGTAACCGCCGTCATATTGGCAATGGCCGTGGGTGTTGCCCCCAGACCAAGCCCGGCGTAACCTGAAGTAATTACCGCAGCATCGTAATCTTTGCCCATTAGCCTGAATACCACGAAAATTGCAAAAAGCACAATAACCAGCACCTGGCAAATGAGCAAAATAATGATCGGTCCGGCCAGGTCTACCAGCGTCCAGAGTTGAAGGCTCATCAGTGACATGGCAAGGAACAGTCCAAGGCTTAAATCTGAAATAAGGGCCAGGGAAGCACTACCGGTAGGCCAGTTAATTCTTTTAAAGATTAACGGAACCGAGTTGGTAAGCAAAATACCGGCAAACAAACAACTTACGAACATGGGTAGCTTAATTCCAAACTGAGCAACCAGCAAATCAATACTTATTCCCAGCCCCATGGCAACAGCGATAACCAGTAATGAGTTTAAAAAATCGAAATAGTTTACGGACAATTTTTTCTTTTCATGTTTAACACCAACAGTTGGTTCCTCAGTGCTGGATGGTTCCAGCTGATTCTTATTTATCAGGTATTTGGCAATCGGCCCCCCAATAACGCCCCCGAGAATCAAGCCAAAGGTGGCACAGGCAATACCAATTTCAGAGGCATTAGATATACCGTAATCCTTTATAAATATTTCTGACCACGCGATTGCCGTCCCGTGACCTCCACTTAGTGATACGGATCCTCCAATGATACCAACAGGTTTATCCAGGCCGGTTAACAAAGCAACCGTCAATCCGGTGAAATTTTGCAAAAACAGATAAGCAATAGCACAAACCAGTAAGATGGCCAGGGACTTACCGCCTTCAACCAGAGTACTCAACTTCGATGAAAGACCGATGGTGGTAAAAAACATCAGCAGCAGGGTATCCCTAAAGGTTAACTGGAAATAAACCTCACTGTTGGTAATTACATACCAGGCACCAAAAATCAGAGAAGCGAGCACCCCTCCGGTTACAGGCTCCGGGATATTATACTCCCGGAGAAACGGAACTCTTTCATTGAGTTTTTTTCCCAGAAACAAAACAAGAATAGCTACAATTAAAGTCTGACGCCCATCCAATTCAATCATACCGGTTCTTAGTTACAACTTTGGCAAGATACTATTTTATATTTTGCTTCTCCCAGGTCCTTACTTTGTCCCTGGCTTCATCGAACAACCTGTTGTAATTACCCAGACGGACTTTTTCACTGGCTTCTGCAGTAAGTTCTTTCCATAGCGGTTCATACATCTTATATACTGCCAGGTAAAACTCCTGATCCGGTGGGGCTACCACATCTGTCCCAAAAAGAAATCTATCGGGAAATTTATTTATCATCTGGGCAGTATTCTGCGTGGCTTGCGGACTGGAGATGATATATTTGGCCACCTCATCCCAGGAAATATCAAAATTGACATGAGATAAACTAGGGTCCTCCAGTATTTCCTCCACAATGTCGATGTGAGCTGTTTTCCTATCCGGTAAGGAGGATGATCCATAACCCACTGGACGAACAATTCTACCCAGCCCTACATGTGCCCAAATGATGGAAGTATTTGGATGCCTCCTAAGCAGGGATTTCATCTGTTCCAGATAAACCGGCACTGTTTTCTCCTTGGCCATGGGCATATCCATATCATTGTGAAATATTACCACCAATCCCACCTCTCCTGCAAAACTCAGTATGCTGTCAACTGCAGGATTGGTCAGGCTGGCCACTTCACCAGACACCTTGGAGGAAACAAATTCCTTGTGGATACTAAACTCGCCAATACCTGTGAAGACCCCGGGAAACGTTCTCAATACTCGTTCAATGTGATTGGCAGCGTACATATCTGCCGGGTTGAACCCTGTAATCATGGGATCCAGCCGGGATTGCTGCTCCGGAGATAGTGACTTATACTGCATGGCAATAAAAGCATCGGTAAAAGAATAATAGTACAATGGCGCATCCGTCTGCAGATAGTAAGTTGGCGCATAATCTCCGGAATTCTGATAGGACCACTGCTGCTGCAACGGGATCCCGAATAATGTGGACCTTCCCACTTTGTTCCCCATAATTTCCAGGAATCTTTCTGTGGTAATACCCTCCTGAATGTAATTGGTCAAGTGGAAGTGACTGTCATTGTACAACACCTGACTGTACAGGCTTCCTGCTGACAACAGTATTATAAAACAGACCGTCATAGGCCCTATCATATATTTAGATCGCATCGCCTTATAGTAATATATCTGTTCCAAAAGTAAATGTAGTTCCGGTCTGACCTGCGCCATATAAGCCAAAGGTTCCACCTGCGGCTGATTTATACACGTACATTCCTTGCAAATTGATTCGCCAACTGCGTGACTTAAGCGGATAAATATTTAATCCTCCACCTACTTCATAAGGATCGCGATCGAACTCATCAATAATTTTCGAGTGCACTCCGTACAGGCACACTATTTTAGGTACCACCATATATAAGGCCTGCAAAGAATATCCTTTATCGTTGATTGAACTCAAGGGTGTTTCTCCATCCGCTTCGAAATCCCATAAGGTGCGGTTATAAAACTCCGTATGCAGGGCAAAACCTTTGTACTTTATTCCGGCGTCGAAGGTAAACATCCGGTAACGGGCGTTGTCAACCGTAACACCAGGGGCCAGCGCCCCGGTTTCAAAAAACAACACACCATCCGACATGCGAACCTGGGTATTGTCAGGGCTTGGGGTACCAATGTTGTTAAATCTGTCCTCCCGGCTATGACTGAAATTCACCCCAAACCGGGTGGCCAGCTTTTCATGGTGTTCGAAATCTCCATTCCCGCCCCTGGGACCGAATTCATGGGTAGTAGGCATCCACACCAGGGAACCGCTGGTGGACAACGATCGAGTCAAATTTGATGCCTGAATTCCTAACGTGCTCAGGTTATTACCCACCACCAACCAGTAATCCAGACCGGGAATAATTTCCCCCTGCGCAAAGATCCCATTGGTAAACCCACCCCGGAGTGCATCTTCCACCATGGTGCGGTCCGTGGATGAAAAAAAAGGGAAAGGTCCCTGGAGGCTTCGTATACAAAGATTTGGGGTGATACCTATGCCTAGTTTAAGGTGTTTGTTAAAGGCATAGGAAATATTTCCATAAACCAGGGTTTGCTGGGTAGTAAATACCGTCCAGGCAGTGGCCATGTAGGTGAGTTTAGGTGTACCAACGTAGCCGGTAAACCAGATCATGGTTCGATGCCAGAAAAAGTCATTCCTTCCGGTAAAGTCGCGTTCCACTCCCAAATGATCTTCCCAGGTTTGCTCCCCGGGCATTTGGTTAAGGTACCGGGCCATGGCATAGATGCTGATATTCAAACTAGCAAACTTATTTTTAGCGATCTGGAAGCCTTTTCCGGGGGTGAATTCACCGGCAGTGATCTCATTGGGATAAGTAATCACCGAAGGATCATTGCGGGTAGTATCAATGGCAGTTACCACTTGCGCTTGTGTAGAGTATGAAAGAAGAACTGCCAGCAACAACCAGGCAGCTCTTCCTTCCAGACTATTTATCACACTTTCAAAATATCTCATTTAATATGCTAATTAGCCTCTACCAGGTAGGGGTTTACCTTGAGTTCCTTAACAATTTCGTAGATTGCCTTCTGGGCTTTTACACTGTTTCCAACCTCATTTAGCGGTGGCGATATTACCGCTATACCGAACCTTCCGGGACAGGCTGCAATAATGCCCCCTCCTACTCCGCTTTTTCCCGGCAGACCTACCGCATAGAGCCATTGACCGGAATCGTCATACAATCCCGCGGTGGCCATTATTGACATGGTGAAGGCTGCGGTTTCAGGCGAAACTACTTTTGTATTGGTCACGGGGTTGGTACCGCCGTTGGCCAATGTAGACGCCATTACTGCCAGGTCTTTGGCATTCACGTTAATCGCACACTGTTTGGTATAAATATCGGTGGCTTCCACCGGGTCGAAATACATTCTACCATAAGCCAGTAAGAGGTGGGCAATGGCCTGGTTCCTCAGGTTGTCTCCTGCTTCACTAATATACACAGGCACGTTTACCTCCAGATCGGCACCGGCAAAAGCCTCATGAGTTTGCATAACGTTTTGCCACTTGGCTGCCGAATCAGCACCTGCAATCAGGCTGGTAGCAGCTATGGCCCCCGGGTTCACCAGCGGATTGATCTCGTTGCCTTTTTGAAGTTCAATGGCCACTATTGAATTGAAGCGGAGCCCGGTGGCATCTACCCCTATCTTATCCATCACTGCCTTTGGCCCTATTTCTTCGATCACCTTGGCCGCAGTAAATACCTTGGAGATTGATTGAATGGAAACCC
>JAUIKU010000254.1 GCA_030430675.1 Bacteroidia bacterium
GCGTCGACCACCACGATTTTCTGTTGGTTCAGTGCCTGACACGCTTCCTCAAACATGGTTAGATATACCTTGGATTTATTTGCGTCGCTGTATCCTGTATGCTGTTCCTGCCGCTGTTGCTTTCTTATTATATCACTATGGAAATGCTCACCACCTATCCTGTTGGCAAAGGCCCTGGCAAAATAGGTTTTGCCCGATCCCGGTAATCCCATAACCAGGATAAGCGCCGGAGATGGTGTCTTATGTTTTGCAGTTGTAGTCAAATTGCAGTTTTATTCTAAAATAGCAGTTTGTCGAGGAATTGGTTAAAGGTTGAGGATATTTAGTCACAGCAGCCATTTAAATAATTTCATTAAATTTATATTGGTCGTAGGTTTTCTGCGACTGTATTGTTTATTGGCTGTTTATGACTTTATCCGAGGTTTCCGATCTTCTTTCTTCACAGGGCTACATTTCCGATTCAGCTATATCCATGGCGGTATATCTTTCTGCTACCCTGGAAAAACCATTATTGGTAGAAGGCCCCGCAGGAGTTGGGAAGACGGAAATTGCCAAGGTACTGGGAAGTGCTTTTAACACGACATTAATACGGCTCCAGTGTTATGAGGGACTTGATGCCAGTCACAGTCTGTATGAATGGAACTATCAGAAGCAGTTGCTTCATTTAAAAATGCTGGAATCTGAGAAACAGTCGGTAGCACAGAAGGAGAAAGCCATTTTCAGTGATGAGTTTCTTTTAAAAAGGCCATTGCTGCAGGCCATCTCAGACGATAGCCAAAAACAGGTGTTACTTATCGATGAACTGGATAGGGCCGATGAAGAATTTGAAAGTTTCTTACTGGAGTTACTATCCGATTGGCAGGTATCCATCCCGGAGTTAGGAACCATCAAAGCAAGGCAAATACCCTATGTAGTAATCACCAGTAACCGCACCCGGGAGTTATCGGATGCACTGCGACGGCGCTGTCTCTTTTTGTGGATTGATTACCCTGATATTGAGAAAGAGCTGGCTATTGTTTTGTCAAAAAATCCGGAGATTAACCAGAGTCTGGCCAGACAGATTACCACTTTTATGCATGAGGTAAGAAAGCTGAGGCTGGATAAAGTACCGGGTACCGCCGAGACACTGGATTGGGCCAGGGCACTGGCCTCATTACATATCGATCATCTCAACCGGGAAGTGATTTCCCAAACCCTGGGCCTGGTAATAAAGGATTGGCAGGACACCCGCAATTTGCAGGATTCACTGTCAGAGCTGCTTGAAAAAGTGGGAGTTAAATCCAAAGTGTAATCCTATGGATAGTACCAGTCAGGGATCATTGTCCACCCAGCTGGTGGCTTTTTGCAGATTCTTGAGGACCAAGGGGTTCACGATCGGCCCGAGAGAAGAACTTGAGATGTTCACGGTGCTGGCACAATGGCGTTTTGAGGACCCCGCCGTATTTCAGCTAATGCTGGCCCATTTACTCTGTAAGTCAAGGCAACAGCAATTGGACTTTCCTGATTTATTCCGGGAGTTCTGGCAGGAATTGTTCAAGTCATTCGACAGCAAGACCAAATCGGTTAGGCAATCCAAAAAAAGGACGGTAAAACCACCGAGCCTTACTGCATTAAAAAGCTGGCTCTATAACAAGCAACCGGCCGAGCAGCATGAGGCTTCCTTCTACAGCAGGGACAGTGGTGCTTCGGCAGGTGCACTTTCAAATTATTCTTCACATCAGATAAAAGAACTATCGATCATAATTGAACAACTGGCAAAAGTTTGGGCGTCTACACCTGGCAGACGTAAAATAACATCAAAAAAGAACTCCGGTGAAATTGACCTGAGACGGATGATCAGGAAAAATATGAATACGGGAGAGCTCATAAATATCACCTTCCGCGAGCCCAAGATACAGAGACCCAGGCTGGTATTGGTTTGTGATGTCAGTAAGTCGATGGAGATGTTTTCTGACTTTACCGTACAGTTGCTATATGCCTTCCAAAGCAGTTACCGTTCCATTGAGACGTTTGTTTTTGGTACTCAATTATATCATATATCGAAATTGCTAAGGAATCATAGTTTTAAGCAATCATTGGATCTTTTATCCGATCAGGTTCCTGACTGGTCCGGAGGAACCCGTATCGGACAATGCCTGGACCAACTGATCTATCAATATGGATCAAGGTTGTTACACGGGAAAGTTATTTTCTTAATGATCAGCGATGGATGGGATACCGGAGATACTGAACTGTTGCAACGCTCTTTGGGATACATCAAACGCCGGGTAAGTAAGCTTATCTGGTTAAATCCTCAAGCGGGAAAGCCTGGTTTCACCCCTTCGGTACAGGGAATGATAGCTGCCATGCCATTTATTGACTACTTGCATGGCGTACATGATATAGACTCCTTACGAGATCTAAAAACCAAGATCTAGCTGGTTTCAGGACAAATTTGATAAGACGGAACGCCTGTATCCATATACCGGATAAGATTCTCCCTGTAGAAAATGTTGTTTACCGCTTGGGAGCTCCATAAAAGCATCGGCATCAACCAAATTGGCCAGATCACCCGAACCATGCCCTTCCACAGGGTAAGCAAACAGGGTTTCCTGTTCCATGCTTATTTTTACCTGTGCGAAGTAGGTAAGGTCCGGGGCAAAGCTGATATCACCGGCCAGTTTGGCTATCACCGCGGGTGACGGTAAACCAAAAATGCGATTCAGCCAGGGTTTCATATAGCGGCTGAAGCACATGAAAGACGAAACGGGATTTCCGGGAAATGCAAAAACCAATGTCCCGGAATGGTGTGATCCGAACCAGAAAGGTTTGCCTGGTCGTTGTTTAATTCTATGGAAGTGTTTTTTTACCTGAAGATGTTCCAATGCCTGAGGAACAAAGTCGAATTTTCCCTTGGATACCCCACCGCTGATTATCAAAATTTGATAGTTCTCCAGTAACTCAGCAAGTTTATTGGTAGTTCCTGTCAGGTCGTCCAGGATATGAAACCTGTCAGCATCGATATGCCATTCGTTTAAGCTGCTGGACAAAGTCAAAGCGTTGGAGCTTCTTATCTGATGGGGCAGGGGTATTTCTTCTACCGGGACCAGCTCATCACCGGTGGAAATGATGGCCACGGAAGGGGGTTTTAACACTGTGAGTACAGACTTACCAACAGTGGCGGCCACCCCAATCTCAGGAGCATCTAGTACCGCGCCGGGCTTTAAGATTTCGGTTCCCTTTTTCCGGTCCGATCCTTTCCGGTGAATATTCTTTCCTTTTACCGTTGAAGTGCTTAAGGTAGCTGTTTTTTGCTGGTCTCCGCTAATGATTAATTGTTCATAAGGGATAATGGTATCCGCACCTCTTGGCAGTACCGCCCCGGTCATGATCTCAATGGCTTCATCCGGCTGTTCTATACGTAAAG
The DNA here is from genome assembly GCA_030430675.1 of Bacteroidia bacterium. Taxonomy (GTDB): domain Bacteria; phylum Bacteroidota; class Bacteroidia; order Cytophagales; family Cyclobacteriaceae; genus SZUA-3. The sequence goes on from JAUIKU010000254.1 coordinate 3,407, forward strand.
GCGCACTGCCGGCAGCCTGTACACCGGTGACGCGAAAAGAAGTACCACCTTGCTCCAGGTGCTGGTATCTAATAGCAATACCATCCATGGTTACCCTGTCAAACGGAGGAAAATCCCGGTCCGCAGTTATGGATTCAGCCAGTATTCGGCCAGTGCACTGGTCCAGGTCAACCAACTCATTACCCAGAGATATGGTGTGTTGATGTATTAGGTTTTCCGCAGCTTCTACAGTAGTCATCTGTTATAAAATGTCACCATTAATCTCTAAATTAAAGAATTAATACCGATCCTATGGGCATTGAAAAGAGATTTACTCACGTGGATAATCAGGGAAACCCTACCATGGTGGACGTGGGGGATAAAAGCATTACTGCTCGCACTGCTACCGCCATTAGCGTAGTGGTGTTAAATGAGGAGATCATGCAACACCTGGTGGGGGATGAGATTCACACAAAAAAAGGTCCGGTATTCCAAACGGCCATAACCGCTGGAATTATGGCGGTAAAACGTACTGCCGATTTAATTCCATTATGCCATCCGTTACCCATAGAGAACTGTAAGCTTGAGATAAATTCAGCCGGAACGGAAGTAGTAATTACCTGTACCGTCAGCCTTAAGGGGAAAACCGGAGTGGAAATGGAAGCATTGACCGGCGCTTCTATTGCCGCTTTGACCATTTATGACATGTGCAAAGCATTTTCACATGAGATAATCATTAAAGAAACCAAACTACAGGAAAAAACAGGAGGGAAGAATGACTTCAGGAGAGATTAAGACACACCAGAAACACGCTAAGTTGAATCGACCGCAGCTGGGGCAATTCGCCAGAAATGAAATTGCCATCCTGGGTACACCCTGTGGTAACATCAAACAGATGACCAGCTTCCTGGTCGATGCACTGGGCCAGTTGGGGAAGATAGCTACAGTGGAGGCTGATCACAAGGCTGCTGCATCCGATCAAACCCAGCACTTGCAGTTTGTTGATAAAATAAGCTACCGTAGACTGGATTATCTGGATCAGTTCAACCCCTTTCATACCCGACCCTTGTTTAGTCAATCGGAGTTGGTACTGGTAAATGGTAATCACTTCCTGGCCTCTGCACAAATTGTGGTAGTTGATCCAAAAAAACCTCTGGACAGGAAGCTGGACAGGTTGACGAATCCCATAGTAGTTATTAAGAAAGACCCAGAAGTTGCCATTCCAGATTATCTAAAGCCTTATGTACAAAATTTGCCACTGTTGGAATGGGAGCAGATGCAGCAGCTGGCAGACTTCATTATGGACTGGGTCAATGCCCGCAAGCCCAAGATAAAGGGACTGGTGCTGGCAGGAGGTAAAAGTGTTCGGATGAATAGGGATAAGGGTGATTTACAATATCACGGAGTAAGCCAGCGAGAACACCTTCATCAACAGTTTCAGGAACTGGGGATAGCATCTTTTATTAGTTGTCGTGGGGATCAGGAAGATCAAATTGAACATCATTTACCCCTGATAACAGATACCTTTCAGGGTCTGGGACCAATGGGAGCTTTGCTAAGTGCATTTAGAACGGATCCGGAATGTGCCTGGCTGGCTATTGCCTGTGATTTGCCATTTTTGACAGAGAGTACCATAAAGTATCTGGTTGAGTCACGGGATACTTCAAAGCTGGCTACTGCTTTTCAGAGCCCTTTTGACGAATTTCCGGAACCGTTAATCACTATCTGGGAGCCCAGAAGTTATCCGGTTTTATTAAATTTTCTGTCGCAGGGATACAGCTGCCCCAGGAAAGTGTTGATCAATTCGGAAATTAGCCTGCTTCAGGCTCCTGATCCCAAGGATCTGAGCAATGTAAATCATCCGGAGGAATACCAGCAGGCGATCTTAGATTTAAAATCTTAGATCTTAGTCTTATGCTTGTTCAATAATGCCCCAGGCCACCAGTCCGATACCCACGATCATCGCTACCGCACCTACTGCACCTGAGGCCAGAATTGCGATCAGGATTCCGGCACCCAGTATCACCACTCCAATGAACATCTTTTTGTTAAATACGATGTCGTTAGTGGCAGCTTCTTGCTTGGCTTCTTTAACTTCTTGTCTCAGTGTTTTATATTCCGCCTTGACCTGCTTACGGATGGCTTTCCGTTCCTCTTTTGATGCATTCTGGTAGGTTTTCATAAATTCGGTTACAGCCTGTTCTTGCAGATTGTTGGCTTCAGTAGTGGTGGCAGACATTTCTTTTAGTGCCAAATCGGATGGTAGCACGTTGGTTAAAACCGGTACCGGCCTTAAACTGGCCACTGGCTCCGTTGGTGGCAGTTGAAAATTTTGTAGTTGTTGCGACGCTTGTTGATTGTATTGATAGTTGCTGAATTTATAAGCGGTATTGTAATCAAATTTTGAGGCCGAGCAGGATGCTATCAATAAACAGCTTGCATATAACAAAATCTTTTTCATAGGCCTTTGAATACTTTGAGTGATCGGGGTGAAATTAAGAATAACCCTCAGTTTGCCAAAAAAATAACCGGGCTTTCCACCGGTTCTGACGGCTTTTGTCCCTATATTTATATTACCACTAAACATCAAGACATGTCCCA
>JAUIKU010000255.1 GCA_030430675.1 Bacteroidia bacterium
GGGGGGCACGCTTCACTTGGCAGGAAAGGATTTGCTGCCGATCAGGTCCTCATCAGCGTAGATTTCCACTACGTGATCTCCCAGGATGTAATCGCTGCCTTTGTCGTAGAGAAAAGTGATTTGTTGCTTGGTATTGTCAAAGAGTATTTCCTGGACGGCGGTGAAAAATTCTTCTCTGCCATCAATCATAAAAGTTCCGGAGCCACGAGCTACATCAAACAGCACGTTTCCCTCGGGTTCAATGATTCGAATGCGAATATCTTTTCCTTCGATTGGGGCCACATTGTTTTCCGCCAGGTTAAATCCCACCTTAAGGCTTTCTATTTGTCGGTTTTTAAACTCGTCTTCTCTTTCCCGACCTCGTTTGTTAACCGCGCTTATCTTGATATTCTCTGCTTGAAGCGTACTGGCCAAGGCTACCTTCTCACCCAACTTCTCAGAAGTTTCCGCCAGTTCCATTATGGAATCACTCAATGCGTTCTGGGCCACTTTCAGGTCGGTATTCTCTGATAGTAACTCTTCATTGACCGCTTTTAATCTTTGTATTTCCGCTTCTTTCTCTCTCAGCAGTGTTTCGTAGCCTTCTACCTTGTCTCTGATCTTATACAGTCGCGCCCAACCCACATCCGATGACTCCTGTAGCCGGTCTTTTTCAGCTTCCAGTTCTTCCTTTGCCAACCGCAACTCTTCTACATCTCCACCCAGTTTACTTATCTCTTCAATCTTTAGCTGGAGTTCATTGCTCACGGATTCGAGCTTGTTATAGGTTTCTTCCAACTCAACATCGCGATTGGCCAGTTCGGTCTTTAATTCATTCTTTTTCTGATGGTCCAGGTACCATTTTACGCCCTGTATTATTACCAAGATGGCCAAAAAAGCAATAATCAGTCCAAGCTTGTTATTTTTTTTCTTTTCGGTCTCGTTTATCTGTTGCGACATACTTAGAAGTCCATTTTGACAGCGTAAAATTAAGATATTATTAAAATTATTCAACGTAAAGCCGATAAATAAAGCGCTATTTCACCCCTTGTGTACCTTTAAATACAATTATTCCAAGGATGAAGTCAAATACGGCCGATAGTACATGAAAACGGGCTTGATGATGGTGCCCTAAGCATCTTTACAAATCCAGCACATAGTGGGCCTTTGGTATTTCAGGGTTGAAAAAAACTATTCCTGCATGGAACAGGTCAATACTCACTTTTACCTGTTTCATACTGCTAATTTCACGCCAGGCCCGACTCATTTCTGGTGACCAGTGAATATCATCAATCACCACTACGGATCTTTCATGGCAGTTATCCAAACATTGCGTAAAGTAGTCCATGACGGGCCGGTACCGGTGGTTGGCATCGATAAAAAGCAGGTCGATAGCTGTCATCCGTGTTAAAATCTCCGGCAATACCTGTTGTATGTCTCCCGTGATCAATTCAATGGCACTGGCCCCGGCAGCTGTGAAATTATCTTTCGCCACACTGCTTATCCTGGGGCAGCCTTCAACGGTCACAATATTTGCCTGAGGCGCTGCTCCTGCCATGCTGAGTGTTGCCAGACCCAGGCTGGTACCCAATTCCAGAATGGTTTGCGGATGAAAGTGCTGGCTGATATTAAAAAGCAATCGGGATACTTTCGGTTGATTACTGTGCCTGGCCAAATCTGAAATGCGCCGGTAAGCTGGTCTGGAACTACCGGTGCCAAAATCAGTGACTTCAATTAAATCGTGTTTACCTAAAAGATGTTGACGCAATTGCTGCACTTTCTGCCAGTACTTATTGGCAGAGCGATCGTTTATGGCTTCCCTGTAGAATTGGTAAATAAAAGGTGAGTGCAGGCTGTGTTCATCTACCTGAGTCAGCCAGTGGTCCAGGTATTCTTTCACTCTGGAGACCGCATCCAATATCAAGTCAATTGAGTTTGTGGGGGAATATCATGTGAAACTCAGGTATGCTGACCAGAAACCTGTTGCCATCAACCAATTGCTCCATCACATAGCTGCCATACATTTTTCCCAAACCGGATTTCAGGTTGCAACCCGAAATATACTGGTGTTGTTCCCCCGGCTCAATGATGGGTTGCTGACCAATCACTCCTTCTCCCTCCACCGTGCGAACTTTGGTATTGGCATCGTGGATATACCACTTGCGTCTGAGCAACTGGATGGTATGAGTACTGCCATTTTTAATGGTAATACGGTAGGTAAATACATAGTGATACTGGCTTGGACTGGAGTATTCCGGTTGGTATTCCGTCTCCACCATAACTTTAACGCCTTTAGTTACCGCTGTTACCATGAGACCGATTGATGCCAGGTTATTGAACTAATAAAGATAACTAAACTTCATCTACCATTGGTTATTGAAAAGTAAATTTTATTTTGGCCGCTAAACCCCCTAGAATGGAAGTACGAATTGAATCTGGTTGGAAACAGGGGCTGAAGGAAGAGTTTGAGAAACCATACTTCCAAAAGCTGACTGATTTTGTGCGTGACGAGTATAAGAGCCACCGGATTTTCCCTCCAGCCAGGCAGATTTTCAATGCCTTTGACAGTTGTCCTCTATCTGAAGTTAAAGTGGTTATTCTTGGGCAGGATCCCTATCATGGACCTGGCCAGGCCAATGGTCTGTGCTTTTCCGTGAATGATGGGGTGATGAAACCGCCATCTCTGGTAAACATCTTCAAGGAGCTTGAAGCGGACCTCGGGATAAAACCTCCGTCCACTGGCAATTTGGAAAAGTGGGCCAATCAGGGTGTTCTGCTGCTTAACGCCACACTGACAGTTCGTGCCCATCAGGCCGGATCCCATCAGGGGCGTGGTTGGGAATTGTTTACGGATGGTGCGGTTAAAGTACTGGCCACTCAGAAATCAAATCTGGTTTTTATTTTGTGGGGAAGTTATGCGCAGAAAAAAGGAGCTGTGATTGACCCCAATAAACATTTAATAATTAGGTCACCGCATCCCTCTCCTCTGGCGGCTCATCGCGGTTTTTTTGGCAGCCGACCCTTCAGTAAAACCAATGCCTACCTGCAACAGTGCGGCAAACAACCGATTAATTGGTAACTAGTCAATACCCCTGAATAGTCTGCTCCATCGAATCTTTTTAAACCAGGACTGATTGCTGTCAATTGACATCCATACGAACAGCGGTTTTCCCATAATGTGGTCTTCCGGTACAAACCCCCAGAACCTGGAATCGATAGAATTGTGGCGGTTATCACCTATCATGAAGTAATAATCTTGTTGAAAGGTGTATTCTTCAACCTGTTGTCCGTCTATGGTAAGGGAGTTTTCACCGGCCTCTACATTCTCGAGACCCTCGTAGTTTTCAATAAAGTATCCGTATTTAAGCAAATTCTCGGTGTTGATGGGAATGGTGGTACCCTCAGCCGGGATTAACAGCGGCCCGTAGTTGTCTTCATTCCAGGAGAGCTGCATACCATCGGGATATACGTTTACCTGGCCTTCGCCGGGCTGCCAGGACTTCAATGATCCGGTCAGGGGGTCTACACTCTTTTTCTCAATGGTGATATTGGGTATTTCCGATAAACGCTCAATGTCTGACTCGGTGGCGCCTTTAATATAGTAAGTGTTTACCCCCCAGTTCTCCACGTCCCAAATTCCGTTGCGCATAAATACCCGTCGATTTATTGGTACCGGGCTGGTGACCTGGTAGCTGGTTTGCATTTTAGCGGGATTTGGCGCCTCCTCCCCATTGATGAAAAGCTGGCGATTCTTAATTTCCAGCACATCACCGGGTATGGCCACACACCTTTTCACGTAATAGGTTTTCAGGTCTACCGGATGGTCTTCCTCCCCGGGAATATTGGGGTTGCCAGGGTAATTGAACACTACAGGTTCGTGTCTTCTGACATCCCTGAAACCAGGCAGTCTCACTGATGGCAACTGGATCCAATCCAGATAGGAAGAGATGTTCAACAGAGGGATCCTTTGATGGGTAAGTGGGACCTGAAGGGGCGTTACCGGGGTTCTGGGACCATAGTGTATTTTGCTGACAAAAAGATAGTCTCCCACCAGCAAGGATCCTTCCATGGAAGGAGTGGGTATGGTAAATGCACTAATTAACCCCCACTTAAGAATGGTTGCCACAATAATGGCAAACTTCAGGGCATCAATCCACTCCCTGGTCTTACTGTGGGGCTTTTTACTTTTTTTTCCAGTACGCTTCTTTTTCCAGAGGTCTTTTATAAATGACATTTGCTTCATAAGATTTGGCGGGCTAAAGATCCAAAAAATCATCCATTGTTAAAACACCTTTACGGTTTTGTATCCACTCGGTTACCAAAACTGCCCCCAATGCAAATCCTTTCCTGCTCAGTGCTTTGTGCTGTAAGGTGATCTCATCATTGTCAGACAGGTACCTGACGGTATGTGTTCCCGGTACCTGCCCTTCGCGATATGAGTTAATACCCAGAGCCCCCCCGGTGGATTCACCTAATGTCCATTGGCTCAGTCTATCGATATTGGCCAAAATACCTTCTGCCAGGGTGATGGCGGTACCACTGGGAGCATCTTTTTTTTCCGTGTGATGAACTTCATCCATACTGACTTCGAAATCCGGGTACGCGTTCATTATTCGGGCCAGGTACTGGTTTACCCTGAAAGTGATGTTAACTCCCAGGCTATAATTCGATGCATAGAAGTATGTGCCGTCCATCTCCCGGCAATACTGGTCCAATGCGGCCTTTCGGTCAAGCCAGCCGGTGGTACCCGACACTACCGGAATACCAAGCTTAATGCATTCTTTAATGTTTTCAAATGCCTGATTGGGGGCGGTAAATTCAATAGCAGCATCAACCTGTTTTGAGTCCCAGTTGGATAAAACCTGCCGGTTTTCTATGTCGATTTTATCGATGATTCGATGGCCCCTTTCCTCTGCAATGGTGGCAATGGCCTTACCCATTTTTCCGTAACCAATTATTCCAATCTTCATTCTCAGAATTTTATATTTAGCGCCAATCCGGCACTGGTGATACCATAATCTTGTCTCATACTCGGTGCAATTTGAATGGTTGTGGACTTTCCTTTGGGAAAGTTCCTCAGGTGCGCATCCACATAGGCATCCGCAATTACTATGAAATATGATAGGATGGATCCTATGATCAGTAAATCACGATCCCGCCTGAACCGATCCGTTTCTCTTTCCAAAGTGCTTTCCGAAAGTGAATGTAGCGGGTTCTCCGGATCTGTATTTCCTGTCCTGACCGCAAACAAGGCGTTCCTGGTATCAACATATCGAACATGGTTCCAATGAATACCAAAACCCAGTGCGGCGCCACCACCATATACAATGGGGAGTTTCCAATATTTATTGTTATAAATCTGTCCAAATCCTGGAAACGAGGCCGAGAGCAGGGCGGCTCTTTCCGGATCCTTCTTTTTTGGACCCTCTCCCACTAAAAGAAGTTCGTTGGCCTGGGGAGACAGTGTGTCGGCTGTTTGTGCCAAGCCGGTATCTATGGCTAACAGTGCCAGGATTAACAAAATAAACAGACGGGTTATCACAGTTACAGGTCAAGTATCTCCAGTATGCGGTTCAGGTCCTCTGTCGATACAAACGGAATCCGGATCTCACCGCGATTATTACTGTTGGCGGTGAGTTTTATACGGGAACCGAAATGAGAACTGAGTTTCTGCTGAAGTTGGCGAAGCGCTGCTTCGTTTGGGGTACTGTCAGATGGTTTCCTGGGTTTTTCTGTACTTCCGGCAGCAAGATTTCTCACCATGGCTTCAACCTTGCGTACGCTCAGGTCATCTCTAAGGATTTGTTGGTACAGGCTTAGTTGTGTATCGACTTTTTCAACATTAACCAGAGCCCGGGCATGACCCATGGATATTTTTTTATCTCTGATACCCACCTGTATGTCAGGAGGCAGCTTAAGTAAGCGCAGATAGTTGGTAACGGTAGTTCTGTTTTTACCCACCCTGT
>JAUIKU010000256.1 GCA_030430675.1 Bacteroidia bacterium
AAGGGCAAGAGGGTGGAGCATACAGTAGGTAGCAAGGGCAAGAGGGTGGAGCATACAGTGACTGGCTTGGCCGGACCCGAAAAAACCGAGGGTGTTCAAATAACTGTGTCAATTTAAAATAACTAAATTGATACAAAATGAACAAAAAGGACATGAACATGGAGGAGTTCCGCAAACAAGCAGCGGAGCTTCTCAGAGCCGGCAAACCACTTACCGGTAGTGACGGGATATTCACTCCCTTGATCAAGCAAGTATTAGAGGCTTCTTTAGAGGGGGAGCTTGACACACATCTGGAAAAGGAAAAGCCTTTTTAAAAAGAACCGACGCAACGGCCGGACCCAGAAAAATCTAAAAAAGTTCTTTGGGGACTTTTGAGATTTCTACCCCCCGCGATCGCGACGGTAGCTTCGCCCCAAAAACCATTGAGAAACGGCAGAGGCAACTCCCCGGCGACCTGGAGGATAAGATCATAGGGCTGTACGGGTTGGGAATGAGTTATAGTGACATCCAAGCTCATCTGCACGAGATGTACGGTATCTCGATTAGTGATGGAACCCTCAATAATATCACCGACCGGGTGATCCCTGCGATCCGTGAATGGCAGGAGCGCATCCTGGAACCCATCTATGCTATTGTGTGGATGGATGCTATGCACTTCAAGATTCGTGAGGATGGTAAGATTCGATCTAAGGCAGCACAAGGAGTTTCTCAAAGAATTAAAGCTGGTTTATCGGGCCAGTTCCCTTGAAATTGCCCTGCACCAGTTTGAGCTGTTAGAAAAGAAATGGGGGAAGAAGTATCCGGTGGTCTTCAAGAGTTGGCGTACCAATTGGGATCGATTGACCCAATACTTCAAATACCCAGAACCCGTACGCAAACTAATATACACCACAAATACGGTGGAAGGGTATCATCGCATGGTGCGTAAGGTTACCAAATCCAAAGGTGCTTTTACTTCAAATATGGCGATGCTCAAGTTGGTTTATTTAGCTACCTTGAACTTTCAGAAACGATGGAAAAATTCAATTCACAATTGGCCCCTGGTTTTGAACAACCTGGCCATTTATTTCGACGATAGGATTTTACCCAATGACACAGTTTAATGAGCACTCCCTAGCAAACCTGTATGCTATACCCTCTTGCTCTTGCTACCCTCCTGTATGCTCTTCCCTGTTCCCTCTTGCTACCCTCCTGTATGCTCTTCCCTCTATACTCCCCCCCGATATACAGTTGCTGCATTGGAACTTTTGCCCCAAATTGTTGGTCATATTATTGCCGATGTAATAATTAACTCTTAGTTAAGCTATTATTGGGGAAAAATCGTTATTAATTTGTTAGTTGGTAACGCGGCCTAATCTCTTTTGCGCAAACTTTTTACGATATATCGACCTTTTACAGCCGATACGGGTAAATACACAGGTATTTTCCCCGGAATGAGATGGTTGCTTTTTTCCGCAGTCCTTATGCTTTTTATGATGGTCTCACTGCCAGGTGTGGCCCAGGATAAAACACATTCCAAAAAGCTGGAAAAAGTTAAGACCAAGAAAAAGAAAAAAAAGAAAGATAAAAGAGCCGCGCAATATCAGGGTAAAATTGAGCCCAGCGCCGCTCCTGAGGTAAAAGGGAACCCTACTAAAAAATCCCGGAAGACCAGTGGTAAACGGTACCAGGAACGAATTGGAGCTGACAAACCACCGCGCGGCACCAAAGGGACAAAATTCACCGGTAAGAATAAACCAAAGTCGGTTGAAAAAGCCGGCGGAACCAGACATCGGGGCGATCTGGTCCCCACTGAGCAAAGAACAGCCGGTAATCCAACCAAGAAAAAACGCACCAGCGGGGTTAAGTACCAGGAGCGAATCGGGAACAACGAACCACCACGCGGAACCAGGGGTACCAATTTCAAAGGTCGCAACCGCCCCAAATCGGTTAACGCTGCCAAGGGAACCAACTACAAAGGAGATGTGGTCCCGCTTGAGACTAACCGGGTCAAAGGAAACCCCACCAAAAAGGTCGACCGCAAGGGGAAAGCCTACCGGGAACGCACCGGTCAACAGGGTCCGCCAACCGGAACTCAAGGCACCAGGTTTGCCGGAAAGGGTCGTCCTAAGACCATCAGGGGTGGCAACGATGGCACCACCTATGCCGGCCAAAGTACCGCAGGTACGTCCTCAGCAGGGGGACGAACCACCATCTATGGCGAACGAGGTAAAAACTTTAAGAAAAGCGGAGTACCTGAAATCAAACGTCAGGAGCAGGGAGCACAGTGGAAAGGTAACCTGAAAGAAAGAAAATCTATCGAGGGAACTCCTGGCACTCAGTATCGGGGCAATATCAAAGGCAATAAAAGCATTGCCGGTTCCCCCGGAAGCGAATACCGGGGTAATCTGAAGGGCAGCAAATCCCTTGAGGGCACTCCCGGCACCCAGTTCAAAGGTCATTTGAAAGTTCGAAACAAGCAGATTTACGACTATGGCGGTGACTGGGCTGGCGATATGAAATTGAAAAAGGCAAAGCCCGATACCAAAGCCAGTACCTATGCAATTAAGGGCATGCGAGCCAAAGAAATTCCCCAGGGACCCGGAACCACCTACCAGGGTAATCTGAAAAGCTCTAAGCAGATTGTCAACTGGGACGGGGCTGACTATGCTGGCGACCTGAAAGTTAAGCGCAATAAGAAGGTCAAAACCGAGGGAACTACCTACGCGGGCAATCTGAAGGTGAGACCAAATGCTAAAGTCAAAACACCGGGGACAACTTTTGCCGGTCACTATAAAGTGAGTACCAGTTCCAGAATAAAAACAGAAGGAGTGGACTTTCAGGGAAATAACAGGGTACGTACCAAATTTTTTCAAAACCGCTACTATCGGCAGAAATCTCGCGAACAACAGTTATTTGCCGGCAATTACAAAGTGCGCCGCACCAAAGGGAAGGACCTGCATCCCAGTGCTACCTACAGTGGCGGTAGGTTGAAAGATCCCAACAAAAGAAGTGACCTCTCCCGTAAATGGAAGTTACTACTGGCCAAAACACAAAAGAATGCGGATCAGCCTAAGCACCTGAAAACCAAAAATAAAAAGCCCAAATACGACCCCAAGGAAAAAGACCTGTGGTACGACTAATAACCCGCAGGGCAAGCACTGATAAACTAATTGGTTTGTTTTTCTGTTAATACAGAAATAGCTAAATTTAACGGTTAAGCGCTTGCTCTAAATGAGGATTTTCCCACTCTTTCTTATAGTTCTGCTGATGTTATTTAGCGTCTCCCTTGAGGCGCAGGATTCAGAGGATTATGAATATACCGACGAATTTGTTTGGGGTATAAACAAAAATACCCGGGGAGGATTGATTGGCGGTTTTATTCTGAAAAAAAGCATTCGTATCAGTGAGAATCAATTTCAAACCTTTGGTTTGGAGCTGATGAATGTGAAACATCCCAAGGAAACCCGAATATCCAATCCGCTGAATGGAAACTCTTTCATCTGGGGCAAGGAAAACTACCTGTATTCCATTCGTCTGCAGTACGGACGTGAACATGTTATATTCAAAAAGGCCTCATTTCAGGGTTTACAGATACAGGCCATCCTGGCAGGTGGACCTACCATTGGCCTGGTAGCGCCATATTACATACAAAACAGCCAGGGCGTAAATGAACCGTTTGACCCGGAAAAACACGTGGATTTCAATAGTATTCTGGGTACCGGTAACATCCTGCAAGGCATAGGAGAATCTGAGGTAAAATTTGGGCTAAATCTTAAGCCCGCATTAAGTTTTGAGTTCGGTGCGTTCAAATCAAATGTCTCAGGCATCGAACTCGGTCTGATGTTTGAAGGTTTTACCGAAGAGATAATCCTGGTTCCCAACGACAGTAACGATCAATTCTTTACCTCTTTCTTCGTTACCCTTTTCTATGGGAAACGCAGATAGTTTCCACCTTAAGCAAATCATTGGTAACTTTAGTCTCTTAACATTAATTCATGATAGAATTACCAGTAATCTCCAAAGACAGGGATCGGCCCCGAAAACCAGATTGGTTGAGAGTGAAATTGCCTGTTGGCAAGGAATATGCCAAGGTCAGGAAGCTAGTGGATCAATACAAGCTCCACACTATATGTGAAAGTGGAAATTGCCCTAATATGGGCGAATGCTGGGGAGCGGGCACCGCTACTTTTATGATTCTGGGTAATGTATGTACGCGCAGTTGTTCCTTCTGTGCAGTGGCAACCGGAAGACCACCGGAATACGACGAAGAGGAACCTCAAAGAGTAGCAGAGGCCATTAAACTTATGGGGGTAAAACATGCGGTAATTACCTCTGTGAACCGTGATGAATTAAAGGATCGCGGCGCTGAAATTTGGTACCAGACAGTGGTTAAGGTAAAGGAATTGAGTCCTGAGACCACCATAGAGACCCTGATTCCCGATGTTAAAGGCAATTGGCAGGCACTAGACCGAATGATTAGTGCCGGTCAGGAAGTAGTCTCTCACAATATGGAAACCGTAAAGCGACTCTATCGTCCGGTGCGTCCTCAGGCCAGGTACGAGCGCAGTCTGGAACAGATAAAGCTCACCAAAAAAGCCGGTAAAAGAACAAAATCAGGAATTATGCTGGGCCTGGGTGAAAAACCAGATGAAGTATACCAGGCAATGGATCACCTGGTTGAACATGGTTTGGATATCCTGACCCTAGGTCAATACCTGCAACCTACCAAACTTCACATTGAAGTTGCTGAGTTCATCCATCCCGATACTTTCGCCAATTATAAAGAGGAGGGACTGAAAAGGGGGCTTAAATATGTTGAATCCGGTCCACTGGTTCGTTCATCCTATCATGCCGAACGCCATGTCCATGTGTGAGTGGTAATTCCCATTATTCTACCAGGTATTTGCCGGTACATTGATATTCCTTTATATTGGAATTGCAAGAAGTTTTACTTTGGCAATCCATTGTTTTCTATGAAATATTTTCTGTTCCCATTGCTCATTTTCATAACCAGCAATTCCCTATTGGCGCAGCGATTTTATCGATCGGAAACACCCAAACTAAATCAAACCTCCGGTTCCAAACTAAAGCAGGGAAAGTGGGTGGAACTGTCCGGAGACAAGGTGAAATCCATCACTCACTATCAGGACAACCAACTCCATGGACAGGTGATCAAGTATTGGTCAAACGGGCGTCTGAAATCTGAGGAAGAATATCGCAATGATATCCTGCACGGGTATTTCAGGGATTACTACCGGTCGGGTGGCAGAAACAGGTTAGGTAACTATTACCGGGGAGAAAAGGACGGACTGTTCACTAAATATTGGGAAAATGGAAAAGTTCGAACCCGCATAGCGTTCGATAAAGACACGGAAAATGGAGTGATGAGGGAGTACTATAAGGATGGTACCCTGAAACGGGAAACTCCCTATGTTGGGGGAACTGTGCAAGGGGATGTCAAAGTTTATAACAAAAAGGGGGACCTGGTAAAATCCAAAACCTTTGTGGGAGCGTCCGATTAAATTCACCAATCCTTGATGGATCTCAACGAATTCAGACAGCAGGCCCACCAGTTGGTTGACTGGATGGCTGATTATCTTCAGGATATAAAAAGCTATCCGGTTAAATCGCGGGTATCACCGGGGACGGTTTACCGTCAAATAGCGGACCAACCACCTGAATCCGGCGAGTCCATGGATTCCATTGTAAATGATTTTAAAGAAATCATTTTGCCGGGGATCACTCATTGGCAACACCCAAACTTTCATGCCTATTTTACCGGAAACTCCAGTTATCCCTCGGTACTGGCAGAAATGTTAACCGCCACCCTGGCCGCTCAATGCATGCTTTGGGAAACTTCTCCGGCGGCCACCGAGCTGGAAGAAAAAATGATGGAATGGCTCAAAAAAATGCTGGCTCTGCCACAGCAGTGGAGTGGGGTTATTCAGGATGGAGCCTCTA
>JAUIKU010000022.1 GCA_030430675.1 Bacteroidia bacterium
TCCGTACAATACCGAAACCTGGGGATCAATGGGCCCGGCAGGTCTGATAATTTCAGGATTCATCTTCCCGGCGTTCCACCCCACCGTGCCGTCGGTCATGTGAAACCGGCGGTTGAATGCAATTGATTCTTCATGGCCATTACCGAAAAACAAGTCGCCGGGCTGCAGATTGTCGTTGGCCTGGACTATGCTTCTGGCTACCATTTCCGGAAGTTGTTGATTGTACTGGACCAACAATTCGCCCATTTTTCCTTCAACAGAATATATATTGTCTTTCGAGAGAATCACCGGACCGGTATGAGAATGTGTGGCGGAAATGGTAATATTTGAAGCTGGTATTCCGGTAGCTTTCTCTGCCAACTCCCGAGCCTTTAATACCATCTCATCACTAACGTCCACGATATCACAGGAAACTATGGCTACCTTTTTATTTTCCATTTCCAGCACAATTGCTTTAGCATAAAGATCATCGTGCACGCCCTCGGTACCCCGGTCGTAATAGTATCCGGCCATTGGAGTCCCAACTTTTGGAGTGATTACCACTGCCGAAGCACCTACTTTCAGGGTGGGATTTTCCACCAAACCAGATTGACTGAATAGGGTTACCAGTAGTCCCAGACAACCTAAGAGGGTTAATTTATTCCTGAAGTTTAGTATCATTTTTAAGTAAATTTTATCGGGCACCTAGCGAACATCAAAGTAGCGTTTCACTTCCTTGTTGCCATCTACAGAACTTGCCTTAATGGTAACATAATTCTTATCCTGTAGAATTTTGACGTTGTACATAAAAAGCCCCTGTTTGTCTACTGGTACCTGATCTCCGTCAATTTCGATATTTGTTCCCGGCTCCGTCCACCCAAAAACTTCACCAACCCAACCGTTCACCTGTACTGCGGTGTTTTCCGGTGGGTTTGTCTGAACATATAATCCGGGAGCACTATTAAAATCCATTAATTCCTGCAACACTTCTTCCCTGGCATTGTATAAAACCTGGGGATCCCTGGTGTAGTCTCTTAAACTCTTCACCACCTTGGAAGCGATTTCTTTACCTCTCTGGGTGGGATCAATCCAATGGAATCGTGTTCCCAGGCTGTCCTTTAAATGCCTGATCTCGTTTTCCAGCATCCATAGATATTCATAATCCTGAATCCCATTTCGCATTTGTTCCCACCGCAACGAATTCAACAGACCGTTTTTAGCAGGGTAAACATGCCAGCCATCCCCCACATGTTTTCCGGCATCTTCAAATGGATCGTCCGATATCCATTGGTTCCATCCCCAATGGAGGAAACCCGTTAGATCATAGCGGTAATTTAACCAATGAAGTACCCGGTTACCGATTAGCGGCATATCAATAGTTTTATTGGGGAATTTACCGCTTTGATAAATCCCTACCGTATAAAACCATAGCTCCGCACCCTGTTGCTGGCCCTTTTTATATATATCAAAATTGGATTCAAGATAGTCCAGTTTGGGTACGGCCACCTCAAGATCACCGAATAAATAAGTGGTTTCAACGGCATCAATTCGTGTTAGATCAGGGGCCAGACTATGCATGTAAGCAGACATTTTGCGCCAGGAGCGTGCGTTCCTGGTCGTGGGCTCATCCTTAATATGGAACAAGGTCTTTTTCAGCCACCCTTTCTCACGCAGGTGGTTCTCCAAAGCAGGTAGCAGGTGGGGTATAACATCTTCTCCCGGTAGCTTCTGCATCTCCCCGATCCCATATCGATAACGCTTTGATCTTTAAGCTCGATATCGGTGCTGTACCAGCCTTCTTCACCGAACTTTGCCAGCTCACCAGTTTCGAGGTAGTCCATTTTTTGGGTATCCCAGAATACCCGGGCAATCTGATCGAACCGGCTAAAGTCAAACTCCAGTGCTCCCTGTTTGGACTTTCTTATTTCAATGGCACTCATAGGTACCTGGAAAACATTTTGCCTGTGAGCCACCATGTTTTCGGCATATACCGACAGCATGTCAAACCATTCCCTGGAATACTTTTCGTCTATTCCATGGAACTTGGGAAAATAACTGGTGGAATACCATTCAGTCACCTTTAGGTGCCGTTCGGTTGGTATGGTGAAGGGGTAAATGGTCAATACCATGGGCAAAGACTGCTCTTCCCCATGGTCGCTATTCACTTTCACATGACCATGATACTTCCCGGCCCGTGCTTTTTCAGGCACGATAATGGTAACCCATACTGCTTTCACTTTTCCTTTCTTTAAGGAAACCTGATTTTCTTCACTGAGATAATCCGGAATTCTTACCGGAGCCTCACGAATAAAGGATTCGGCGGTTTGGTTACCGGCATTTTCGGTAACCATTACCGATCCTACAAAATTCAATGTAATATGCCTACTGGGAATGGCATCCTCCCCGCCATGGAGCTTGAGCTCACCTGTTTCTGCGGTAAGCCCTTCGAGGTTACGTTTTGCCTGCACCATTAATTGGCCGGAAATGACCTCACCGCGTATCCCAAATAGTTTCAAGGTGTCCCGGGCATTGGGGAGTTTGTATCCATCCTCAACAACTCTGGTCAGATCACTGACTGCGGAAACTTTGAATGATTGGGCGCATAATCCCATAGTACCGGACAGGCCCACCACTGACAGGATGAATATAATAGCGGTAATCCTGAGATATGTATATAAGGTTTTCATAAACATATGACTTAGGGAGTCATGCCATTCAATGTTATTCAAAGATCAATTTATATACTAATAGCTTCCGTCTTAATTGTGTGCAAATAATTCATGAAGCAAGGAGGTGAGTAATTGAAATTTACTTATTAACCTTCAACCTAAACCGGCGGTAATGATACCGGTGTCCATAGATTGCAGCCCTGGAGGTAGTGTCATTCTTATCGTTGTAAAGACTCTCTACTTTAAACCACAAGTCGAATTCATGGTTTTCCGGAGTGTCATCGGATATAGAAAGCATGGTAGCAATATGGGTCTTTGACGCCTGATTGAGCCTTTCCTCATAATGCAATTGGTTTGCATGAATATAGGGTTCGTCGAGGTGATTCACCAGGAAAGTTCGGTGAAAGGTGCCGGTATCGTTTGGAGCCATGCCCTGGGCCAGTCGGATATGCACCAGGGCATCTTCCTCCGGTTCCAGTATGCCGTTTCCATTTCCTTTACCACCCGAGATACTATGAATTTGTATTTCATTTGGCCCCTGTCTGTATAAAGGAATATCCTCCACGGTACGGCCATCCAGGATAATAATGTCATCTTCGCTGATATAGGAAGATTCAGGTGTGGTAAAGAACATGGTTCTTTGGGTATCCATAACCACACCATCCACCTTAACTTCAAAAAATAATGCTCCCACAAAGCTGGAATCGCTATGTTTATGGAAACTAAAGTCAAACTGATCTTTCAAATTTACCTGGCTGCCCGAGCTGACCTGTGATACCTGAGCAATATTGTCATTAATGGTAATGTAGGGATGCGGTGAGGTAGCCTTTATTTCAATATCTTCTGCACTTTCACCTCCAACATTCACTAACCGGAAGTCCAGGCTGTAAGATTTACCCACCTCGAAATAGTGATATTCCTTGTTTTGACGGTGGATCATGCTGAGTTTGGCACCCGACCCGGGTCCTGGTCCGTTTATGCCAACCAGGTGACCTCCTCCTCCAAGCTCAAGTTGCAGCCTGCCATTTGCAGAGGCTTCAACATAAGTTGAATCAAATTCACCACTGGATAGATTGTAGGTAATCAATTGATAAGATGCGGAAGGAGGGTAAATATCACTGGTGGTAATTGATACTTCTTCATCCTGTACTATGGGTCCATCCGGTATATAGGTACGTGCCAATGCTTTCATGTGACCCGAAGTCACATCTTCCAAAAGGGTCAATGCCGGTTGTGATCTCTGAACTTCCACCTGGTAGCCCCATACTTCAAAATTGGGAAATGCAGGACAAAGGTGATTCCAGGAATTAGGTATGGGATGCGATTTCCCAAATTCCCTCATATGAAAATCCAGCTGTTGCTTGGTATCTGCAGCCCAGTGATCCGGATAATCAGCTAAATGAAACTCAAAGTGCCCTATATCCGAAGCATCAAATATCCGTTTTAGTTCCCAGTCATTGTACTTTAACCAATCACCATCGGTCATGGTCAACCGGGTTGGCAAGCCTTTCAGTGAGCGGTGCATCTCCAGTACCGGAAATACCGCCTGCTTACCTTTTGGACCGTAATACGGGAGATTATCCGCCGGATCAAACGAACTCACTGAGCTCACCAGGTCCTTATTTTGTCCGGCAATATAATAGGACGTAAGCCCACCCATACTAAGCCCTGTAATGGCCCTGTGGTCCCTGTCTGCGATAGTGCGAAAGTTCTGGTCTACATGTTTTACCAGTTCACGGTAATGCACTCTGAAATCCCAGCCCCAATGTTTATCTGCTTTGTCATGGGCCCGGATAAAATCATAGGGTTTGCTACCACTGTAGTCTATTCCTTCTCTATGTTTTTTTCCCGGATGCAGGTTTGGTTCGTATCCGTCCCAGGTTACGATGATCACCTGATGATCCTCAACGTATTCTTTCCACTCCATGACATATGGAGGCTCTTTCCTGCCATTTCCCGGATAATAAATATCATCTTCCGGATCATGGCCGCTCCATTTGTACCTGCCCCCAAAGCCGTGGAAATAATAGATAACAGGATACCTTTGATCCGGATCCTGATCATAATTGAGTGGCAAGTAAACCCTGTAACTGCGTTCTGTTTGAAAAGCATCACTGTAAAAGGTAACATCCTGATAAGGATCATGCCGACAAGAAATAAAGTTAAGGGTGAATACAATTAGTATAATAGGTTTTACTATTACTCTCTGGGTTTTCTGCATTGATTTATTTCAGATGGACTCTGGGTTTGCTCCGTGCAATTCTAATCCAATGTTATAAAAACAATGATATAATGCTGATAGCTTCCATCTTAATAATGCACCAATAATTCGCAACCCAGGTATTTGAAGCAGAGATCTAACCAAACCGGTAAAATTCAAGCAACCACTGGTTATTATTAGGCAGATTTTATGGATAATCCGAATAATTATATCATAAATTGGTGTCTTTGGTCAGTAGAGATCAGGGAATTTCTAAGTTTATTTATAAACGGATAGTAATCTAGACTGAATGAAAGACATGCAACTTTACTCAAGAGCCTTCATAGAACAATTAAACCAGGGACAGAATGTCAACTTTTGTGTCCGGTTAATAGTGCAGACCCTGCTGCTGCTGGTAATGGCAATTAATATACAGGCTGAAATCATTGAGGTTTGGGCAGTTGGGGATGGGGAAAAAGTTTTCCGATTTGATACTGAGCATTTTTCAAAAGACGGCAACAGTATCTGGGACGGAACGGAGGTTAAACTTCGCGGATTGTATAACGAAGTACTTTCATTCCAGTTAATCGTGGTCACCGATAGTCTGGGTGCTCAGGCAGTGGAGGTTTCTATCTCACCGCCATACAATGCTTCCACTGGCAGTCGGATGGGAGCTGTGGGCCTGGGGCCGTACGGGCCCCAAGGCGGGTTGGAGCTTTTTACCCAGCATTACCTGCAAGTTTCCCGGCCTACACTTCCCAACTGGTTTTATGGCTCTGACAAAAGTGCTCCCGAAAAAATGACCGGCTGGATACCGGATGCATTAATCCCGGTAAATGCCAGGGTGGGACAAGGCGGGTTCCCTTTAACCATACCTCCTACCCAAGCCCTGGAACGGCGACATCAGAACGAGTTGGAAATTATTGAGAGACCTGCCAAACAAAATCAGGGGGTTTGGGTGGATGTATACCTGCCCAGGGACCGCGAATTACTGCCAGGAGTCTACGAATCAACCATTTCCGTATTGGAATCGGGAACAGTAGTAGCGGAATTACCTCTAAAAATTGAACTAATTGATGCTTATCTGCCGGATGAGAATCATTCTAACGTTTGGGTTTACTGTTCGGGATTTGGCGCTCTGGAATCCTATTTTCCCGGTCGTAATGCGGAAGAAATTGAGCAGATGATAAAATTCGAAGCCAAAAGGCATCGCATAGAACTGGTAGGTGCTTCATCGGTCCACCGTACTGCCTTTGATGAAAAACTGATGAACCAATACCGAGGATATTTAGACGGAGCCGCTTATACTCCTCAAAATGGTTATCACGGTCCGGGTCAGCACCAGGGTGAAAAGTTGTTCCCGGTAGGTATGTATGGAAGCCGGGTATTGGGGAACTCAAAGACAGAGATCCAACAGGAGTCTGACAAATGGGTAAGCTGGTTTGATCAAAACGCCCCCGATGTCACCTACTTCTGGTACCTGATCGATGAACCGGGACCGGTGCAGTTTCCCTGGATTAAAGAAAGGGCCGAATGGCTGAAATCCAATCAGGGTCCCGGCCGCAAGATGCCAATTCAAATCACCAGGGGGTATACCAAAGAGTTGAAAGATGATATCGACATATGGAATGAATACGATGGTGTTAAGCTGGAGTGGCAACAAAAGCTCTGGGATCAGGGTAAAGACTACTGGTTTTATAATGGCAACCGGCCGCGATACGGTTCGGTGATCCTGGAAGGGACTGCGGTAGACTTGCGAGTAAACGGCTGGATCAAATATCTGTTCAATATCAATACCTGGTTTGTATGGCAAGGGACGCACTGGACACACAATGGCCAGGGACCCAAAGGACGATTAAAGCAGAGGGTATTCAACGAACCCCTAACCTTCATCAACTGGAATTTAAACTACGGCAATGGCGATGGAATTTTGTTCTATCCGGGTCAACTGCCTCATCAGCCACAGGAAGATCGGGGAGTTTTCAGGGCCATGCCTTCAATTCGTTTGAAAAATATCAGAAGAGGGCAGCAGGATTATGAACTATTGTGGCTAACGGAACAAAAGGTAGGTCCACAAAAAGCCCGGGACCTGGCCAGAAAACTGGTGGTAAAAGCTATGGACGAAGTTGAAATGTCAGATGTAGTATATTGGCCGCAAAGGGGCGACGATTACGATGCAGCCAGGGATCAGCTTCTGGATATTTTGAGTAAATGATAAGCAATGACGTCGAATAAACAGGGAGAAAGATTCTTTTTGATAATCGGTATCCTGTTCGCAATAGTGGTTTTTTTTGCCTTCTCCAGCCAGTTTTACCTGCGGCCTTTTTACAACGAAAAGCCCTTATCCTGGTCATTGACCATACACGGCGCAATTTTTAGCCTGTGGTATATCGCCTTTATCTGGCAGTCAGTTTTGGTGATACGAGGTAAAGTCTTAAACCATCAAAAGCTGGGGAGGTTTTGGAGCCTCTTTGCCCTGGCGGTGTTCTTGTCGGGGCTATCTGTACTCTATGAAGTGCTCCATGAGTATTATTATGTCGGCACCCGGGCATTTGGGATTTCGGGGTTCATCTGGGGGAATATATTGGTGTTGCTGGGTTTTCTCACCTATATCATTCTGGGATACTACTTTCGAAGAAAACCCGGTTTACACAAAAGATATTTTCTATTGGCCTCCCTGTCCCTTTTAGGTCCCGCCCTGGGAAGGTTTGGGAGACACCCGCTTATGCGCATATATGACAATGGGATGATGAACGACACTATTTACATGGTAGCAGGAACCTTTGTGTTGATAATCGCCCTGTTGGTATATGATCTAATAAAGATTAAAAAACCTTCATGGGCCACGGTAACGGGTTTGATATGGTTTTTTGTCTCCAACGCTATCCTGGTTTGGATGGAAATTTCAGGCTGGGGTATGACCACCATCCAGTTGATGCGACCTGTATTCTGATAAGCTTAGGGGGCAAGGTCAACTCCCAGATGTTTTTCATTTCCGATTCAACATTGTTCCCTGCGGTCTGAATGGGATCTCATGAATAAAAGCCCGCTCTTGATCCACTATTATCAAATTGCTACCTTTAAATGTGGAATTTTTGGGAACACTTTGGGACGAGTTGGTCGGATTCCTGGGCATAGTACAGCTAATGGAAATCCTGGACACGGGCGACTACAGTAAATTCAGAACTTATGACGGGATCACTTCCCTCATCTACCCGATCATTCCTCTGTTGCTTATCCTGGAACTGATACTGGGCTTGATCTACAAAAAACCCCAGGCCAAAGTATACAAGGTAAATTTTCTGATATACATTTTCAATCGTTTTGCAGGCAGGTTCATCGCCATTGCCATGGTTACCTATTGTATTGGCCTTTTTCAAAGATACGCGCCCTTTCAAACTACCCTTACCTGGTATTGGTTCATATACGGTTATGTGATCTGGGAGTTAGGACACTTCATTTATCACTACCTGGGTCACAAAATTCGACTGTTCTGGTGCTTACATTCCACGCATCATGCACCGGAAGAAATGAATCTATCGGTCACTCATGCCCATTTTTTCCTGGAGGCGCCTTATGCAGATGTGATACGCACCACGGTATGCATCCTGTTGGGGGTACAGCCAGAGTTGTTATTTATCATCATGTTTGTTGACGGCACCTACGGGGCCTTCATTCATGTGGGTGAAAATATGCTTAAGGACGGCAAGCTGGGATTTCTCAACAAGATCATCCTTACACCCTCGCATCACCGGGTGCACCATGCCCGCAATCCACTGTATATGGATCGCAATTTTTGCAACCTTCTCAACATTTGGGACAAGCTATTCGGCACTTTTCAGGATGAACAGCCATCCATTGACATTAAATATGGAATTACCCGAAAAATGAATTCGGGGAATTTCTTTGATGTATATTTTGGAGAGATCGTTGCCTTGTTCAAAGACGTTTACCATGCGCCCGGACTAAAGAACAAACTGCTATACCTGGTGATGCCTCCCGGCTGGCATCATTCCGGGGCCCACCAAACCGCCAGGGTGGTGCGGAAAAATTATTTGAAGGATAAAATGCAATAAGCACCCCACAATTAACCCCATTTATTTTAATCTGGGTAGTGTCAATCCGTATAACACCGCTATAATTCGAATCAGCACAACTAACAGAATGGAAATCAATAAATTCCAATCCCTGAGAACATACGGCTCCAGTAGCAGATAGCAACCGGCACCAGCCAGGCAGGCAGTGGCATATATTTCCTTTCTGAAGATCACCGGCATTTCGTTGGTTAAGGTATCTCGAATTACACCACCCATCACCCCGGTAAACATACCCATGATGGCAGCTACCTCCGGCTGAACCCCCAGGTCCTGTGCCTTCTCCACCCCCAATACGGTAAAAAAAGCTATGCCCAGACTGTCAAATAACATCAAGGTCTTTTTTAACCTGAAAACCACTTTATGCAAAATGAATGTAGTTAACACTCCCAGCAGAATGGCATATAAAAAAGCAGTGTCGCCTATCCAAACCAACGGATAGCTATTGAGCAACACATCTCTCAGGGTCCCGCCACCGATGGCGGTTAAGAACCCCGTGAAAGTAGCGGCAAACCAATCCGGTTCCTTTCCCTTCAGGGCAAGTGCACCGGAAATAGCAAAAAAATAAGTGCCGAGTAATTCAAAAATATACTGTATTTCCAAGGGTTCCGATCGATCAGGCCAAGCGAGAATATTAAAATAGTTGAGCAATTTATAAATTCTGAATTTAACTGATCTTAACCGGTATTAAATTATATATAGGATAATTTTGTCCGACTTAATAAAAGTGGCTATCTTTACTGCAAAACAACACACTATGTTTTCAAAAGCCTGCGAATATGCCATTCGGGCCACCATATATGTGGCTATGCGATCACTTCAGGACCAATGCACCAACCTGAAGGCATTAGCGGAGGAAATTGGGTCTCCGGTAGCCTTCACAGCTAAAATCATGCAGCAATTGGTAAAGCACAATATTGTGTATTCGGTAATGGGGCCCACTGGTGGGTTCCAGATAGAGAAACGAAGGGTCCACAAGATAAAATTAAGCATGATTGTAAATGCCATCGATGGCGATGCCATATATCAAGGTTGTGGCCTGGGGTTAGAAGCTTGTAACGCACTTGAGCCCTGCCCGGTGCACGATAAATTTGCCAAAATACGGGATGACCTAAAGCAAATGCTGGAAACTACCAGCATCTACGAACTGGCTACAGGACTGGAGGTTGGCATGACATACTTAAAGAGG
This sequence comes from Bacteroidia bacterium, assembly GCA_030430675.1. Lineage (GTDB taxonomy): Bacteria > Bacteroidota > Bacteroidia > Cytophagales > Cyclobacteriaceae > SZUA-3. The sequence goes on from JAUIKU010000022.1 coordinate 10,132, forward strand.
TAAATTTTTATCTACATATAAGACAAAAAGATCCTAAACTCTTTGATAAGTGATTTTAAAACGATTAATACTACTTCTTTTCCTAGTAACCCCCGTAAGCTTAGCCGCCCAGGCCCGTGTTGTTGATACCGAAGATTGGTGGCTTAGCCCGGGGGTATTAGGGACTCTGGTCTTGGTGGTCCTGGTATTGGCCATTGCTGTTCTTATTATTATTAGCCGGTTGAATAACTATATCAACCAATTGAATCACAAAAAACAGCTGAGACAAAAACTTGCTTTCAGCCAGTATCTGGTCAACCTGGACCAGGGTGAAATTGACCTAATTCTGGAAGAACGCAAACGGGCCCTGAAATACAAACTCAGTGGTACCGAGCTAGGCGCTGATGGAGGTGCGGTAGATGAGCGGGGGTTGATTCAAAATGTTACCGATGAACCCGATAACCCTATAGTCGATGAGAAAAAGCGGGTTGCCGAATCGCTGGAAACACCACCCGCTCTTAAAAAGCTGATTATTTTCTATCTGGGTGCGGCTGTGTTCTGGTTGATATTTGGCACCACAGTGGGTCAGTATCTCGGTATGAAATTCATCTGGCCTGAACTGGACAGCATTTCCTGGCTTTCTTTCGGTCGTTTGCGCCCGGTTCATACCAATGCGGTATTCTGGGGTTGGGCCTCTCTGGCCATGTTTGGACTGGGTTACTTTGTAATTACCCGCACCAATAACACTAACATTTATAATCCCAAATTGGGATGGTACGCCCTGGTATTGATCAATCTTGCAGTGTTAACAGGCACGCTTTGTCTGATGGGAGGCATCAATAACGGAGGTGCAGAATACCGCGAATATACCTGGCCGGTGATGGGGCTTTTCGCAATGGGGCTCATCACCAACTTCTGGAATTTTTATAAGACTATTGCCAATCGCAGGATCTCAGAAATATACATTTCCAACTGGTACATTTTGGGCGCTTTGCTCTGGACCATGGTGCTGGTGATCATTGGATATTTGCCCTTTTACCAGAATGGTTTAGGTGAAACCGTGATCCAGGGATACTACATGCACCAGGGTGTGGGCATGTGGTTTATGACATTTACCCTGGGTCTGATCTACTATTATCTGCCCTCAAGCCTCAACAAACCGATCTATTCTTATTCATTGGGTGTACTGGCTTTTTGGACACAGATGCTGTTTTATACCATGATAGGAACACACCATTTTGTTTTCAGTCCCCTACCCTGGTGGCTGCAAACGGTGGCCATTGTCTTCAGTGCCGGGATGTTCATTCCAGTGGTGGCGGGTACCACCAATTTCCTGTTGACCATGAAAGGCAGCTTTCATCAAATTTCTAAAAGTTACGTTCTGCCTTTCTTTCTGGTGGGGGTGGTATTTTACTTTGTTGGCTCTACCCAAGGCAGCTTTCAGGCATTCCGCTTTACCAATTACATCTGGCATTTTACTGATTTTAATGTGGCTCATTCACATATGACCATGTACGGTATTATCACATTCATGCTATGGGCTTGCATTTATGCCCTACTACCCCGGATCACCGGTAAGGAACCACACCAGCTCTTGGTGGGGGCTCATTTCTGGCTGGCCTTTATCGGTTTGTTCGCCTACATGATTTCCCTGATGGCTGGTGGCACTCTTAAAGGATTGGGTTGGGTGGAAGGTCTGCCTTTCATCGAATCGGTGGTTATGATGAAACAATATTGGGTGTCTCGGGCTATCGGTGGCAGCCTCATGTTTCTCTCCCACCTGCTTTTCGCTTATAACTTTTACCTGATGGTCAGGCCAAAGACCACCGACTTAAACACCGAAGTGAAATACGGGTCTGGTCTAAAGGAAACACCGGCATATGCTTAACCTTCATACAGACCATAGAAGTTTAGTTACCATCTCCTTGCTGGGGTTCCTGATACTCAGCCTGGGGGTAGCAGTTTTACCCGCCTACCAATCACAGAATAATACGGAACCCCTACCCCAAATGGAGCCTATGAGTGAAGCGGAAATACGGGGACTCCGCATTTTCATCCGGGAGGGATGCGTGGCCTGCCATACTCAGCAGGTACGAAACATAGAAATGGACCAAACCTGGGGCAGCAGGCCGTCGATCCCCTCTGACTATTATTACAGTAAGCAACGTATGGGGTTTTGGCAACAATCGCCCTCCGTGCTGGGGAGCGAACGCACCGGCCCGGATCTGACCAACGCCGGAATGCGTCAACCAAGTATAGACTGGCATTTGTTGCACCTCTACAATCCCCGCATAGTGGTTCCCGAATCCATCATGCCCTCCTACCCCTGGTTATTTGAAGATAAGATCAACCCGGCAAAGGAAGAAAAAACATTGACCATACCAGCGGAATTCAAGGAACAGGGAGTCGAAATTGTTCCCAGGCGGGCAGCCCTGGATTTGGTGGCCTATCTGCAATCGCTCAAACAGGCTCCCCTTGCCAGCCAACAGCCAGAATTCATACAATCCACCCACAAGAAATTGGAAGCCTCCCAGAACTCCGTTAACCAGGACCTGCCATCTTTACCAGATGGTAAGAATCTTTACCTGGCCACTTGTTCGGCCTGTCACCAGGCAGATGGATCTGGTGTGCCGGGAGCATTTCCTGCATTAGCTGGAAGTGCGGTAATAAACAATCAGGATCCGCAAATGCTCATACGAATTGTTTTGCAGGGTTATGACGCCCGCCCCGATTTTGCACAAATGCCGGGGTTCGCCGATCAACTGAGCGATGAGGAAATCGCCGCCATTATCAATTATGAACGCAGTAGCTGGGATAACAATGCCCCTGCGGTTACTGTGTATGATGTAAAAAATATCAGAGAAAGTATTATGAATCAAACCCCCTAAATATGGAAAACCCAGAAAATTATTTACCCAGTTTAATTACCGAAACACCCATGGAGGGCCGGGAACTAGCCATTAAATTGGCCAGGAAATCCATAGCGGCTATTCAAACCGATGGCGAAGTGAGGAAAAGGCTCAGGGACAATTATGCCAATGATACCAAGCAGTTGATCGCTTCCGCCCAGGTAATTGCTACCGAATTTCAAACTATTGCTGCTGCAAACAACTACTGGAAGGAATGAAGAAAATCAGCCTTGTAATAGTATGCTATCTAGCTAGCACTGCCAGGTCCTGGGCCTGTAAACTTTGCAGTAAAAATCAGCCTGAACCGTTGCAAAACATCACGCACGGAGCAGGTCCGCAGAGTGACTGGGATTATCTGATCATTATCGTGGGCATTATTATTGTTTCTGTTACACTTTTTTACAGTCTCAGACTCCTGATCAGGCCAGGAGAAAAAGTCTCCGGCCACATCAAGAACATTGTGGTAAATGAAGGACGAATGTTCAAACAACCCGGCCAAGCTGTGTGATGCTGGCCCTGTAAATAACCACCATGACAGTAACTAGAAAAATAGCTGAATGCATAGAAAACAGTCGAACCGTCAAAGTTTACCTGGACGATGAAAAACAGCCCTTTGCTGAGTTTCGGCCACCGGTAAAGTTTGTTTTGGATACCACCAAAATACCAGATGGTAAACACCGGCTTAAGATAGTGGCCAAATCCTCCAATAACCTGGAAGGCATAAAAGAAATACCCTTTGAGGTACGCAATGGGCCGGAAATAACTGTAGTGGGACTAAAGCCCAACGAAGTGGTGGAAGACCAGCTGGCACTTACGCTTAATGCCTATGGCAGTGAAACCAGAGGTGAATTTGTGGTGACCGGTTCTGAGACACCAAAAGGCATACCGGCCTGGGTCTGGGCCATGGTGATTGCCTTTATTGGATTTGCTCTTTTTTATTTTATCATGTATTCCACACAAGAATTCTATAATTCCTTTTTCTAATGGAAAACCAACAAGATATCGAACAACTGGACCATATCAGGCTTATGGTAGACAGCTTCTACAGCAAAGTGCGGGAAGATGAATTGCTGGCACCTGTTTTCAATCAACGAATCGCTGACAAATGGCCTCAGCACCTGGAAAAAATGTATCGCTTCTGGCAGACGGTATTACTGGGTGACCATACCTATTTTGGCAGCCCCTTCCTACCCCATGCCAAATTGCCTGTTGATAAAATTCATTTTGACCGCTGGCTGGAGTTGTTTAATGATACTATTGATGAACACTTCCAGGGAGAAAAAGCCCGGGAAGCCCGATGGCGCGCCGAAAAAATGGCTGAAATGTTCTATCACAAAATTCAGTACAACCGAAATAACCCTTCAAAAACACTACTATGAGTAAACCCGATAATAATACCGAGGTTGCCGTCTGGGATACTTTCGTCTACAAAGCAGATGGCAGTGTGATGCATTTTGACATTTTGGTACCAACCCATGTTAATGATAAGCAGAAGATTTTCAGATACGGAAAAGATTATGTCAAAAGTAAAGGAGAAACATCGGCAGCAATAGATACATCCCATTGCCAATTCTGTCACGTGGAATCACCTGGTGCCGAAGTAGAACACGCCATCTCAAAACAGGGCCACTATATTCTGGAAATGGAAGACATTCCCCGGGAACTTCCTATGGACCCTACCCGTAGGGACATGGTTCTGTACCTGAAGGCACACTTTGAAAAATACCGGTTTGCCAATTTTTCAGGGGTTGGCTCAGAAGAATTACGACATCTGTTACAGGTGGAGCAACAAACCAGGAATGGCACCTCAAAGTAATTAACAAACAAAGTATAATGTCATGAACAATTTAATAGATAAAACAATTGGTGAAATAGTAGCGGAAGATTATCGGGCTGCCACTGTTTTTCAACAGCATGGTATAGATTTTTGCTGTAATGGCCACCGAAATTTTTCAGAGGTCTGTTCCAACAAGAGCATTGACCCGGAGGAGCTGGTAGAACAGATAGACCTGGCTAAACAAGAAGTGACAGGAAATATGCCGGAGTTTAAGTTCTGGCCACTGGACCTGTTAATAGATTACATAGAAAAGAAACACCACCGCTATGTGGAAAGCAAAATACCTGTCCTGAAGGAGTACCTCCAAAAGATATCTCACAAACATGGAGCGCAACACCCCGAACTGTTGCAAATAGCCAGACTATTCGATTTTTCAGCAGGTGAACTAACGGCTCATATGAAAAAGGAAGAGTTCATTTTATTTCCCCATATCAGAAAAATGGTCAAAGCTGAATCTAGCAGTTTACCACTGGCATCACCTCAGTTTGGCACGGTGGTGAGTCCTATCCAGGCCATGATGCAGGAACATGATAATGAAGGGAGAAGGTTTTACGAAATCAACCAGCTAAGCAATCATTATTTGCCACCCGAGGATGCTTGTAACACTTACCAGGTCACTTATCATTCCTTGAGAGAGTTTGAAAATGACTTGCATCTTCACATCCACCTGGAAAACAACATTTTATTTCCCAGGGCAATTGAGATGGAAAAAGCACTAAACCTATGAACAGCCCCATAAAACGACACCAGTCCCTGCAGCCGCTTAGTCGTGAGCATCATCACAGCTTGCTGCTCTGCTGGAAAATACGTGCCGGGTTTATAAAAGAAGTGGATGTAAACCGGATCAAACGCTATGCCGACTGGTTCTTCAATACACATATTGAACCGCATTTTGAGGCTGAGGAAAAGTTTATTTTTCCCATCCTGGGCATGGATGATGATTTGGTTAAAAAGGCCACTGCTCAGCACAGACGGCTTTTCAGGTTATTTACTAACACCGACGAAATTGAAAAATCATTGAGTCTGATAGAAGAGGAACTGGAGCAACATATTCGTTTTGAAGAACGCGTGTTGTTCAATAAAATACAGCAGATAGCCAGTGCCGGGCAGCTAGAGGTATTTAATAACCATCATACCGAACATAAATTCCGGGAAAACACCGAAGATGAGTTCTGGAAATAGCTTTCTCAGCTGTCCCAGTAATGGTCAATCACCCACTGAATATGTGCTTTGATCGACCCTGGCATGGGCTTCGTAAGGCTCATTATCCAATAACCAGTCCGGGAATTGGCCGGCTGAGCTACAAAACGATGAAAGTACCAATACGGTAGCTAAAATGTAGTTTGACTTCATCTAGTGTAATCTTTTACCAGTACTTTCACACTTCCAAATAAAAAGGAACTAGCTAGAAAACAGAATATTTCCACTAATATTTGTCCTGCCAATTCCCTAACTTAGACCATAACTCAAACCTGTGAATTCCATTTTTATCGTATGAAATTTGAAACCGGGCACCGAAGATGGGTGAAAATTTCACACTGGGTGGTAACCATTAGTTTCCTGCTATTGGCTTTTACCGGTTTTGAAATTCTAATGGTTCATCCCCGTTTGTATTGGGGTGAAGCCGGTAATGATCTGATGCCCGCTCTCCTGGAATTACCCATCAGCAGAAACCATAAGCACGAAGGCTGGGGCCAGCAAACCGCTTTTTTTGAATCTCCTGATTCACCGGTTAGCGCACCCCGCACCGTGACGATTTTCAATCAAAATGGCTGGGGTCGTAGCCTGCACTTCCTGGCTGGCTGGATACTGGTGGCTACTGGCACTATTTACCTTTTGTTCGGATTTTTCACCGGTCATTTCCGCCATAATATCTGGCCCAAATTGAAAGAATTGTCCCCGAAAATACTCTGGCAGGAGCTCCTGCTACATTTTCGTATGAAGATCCATCCTGCCACCAATGGCCCAATTTATAATGTCCTACAGAAGATTGCCTATATGTCTGTTATCTTCTTTTTCCTGCCACTTACCATTATTACAGGGTTTACTATGGCACCAGCAATTACTGCGGCATACCCGTTCCTGATGGATCTTTTCGGGGGGTATCAGTCTGCGCGCACCATCCATTTCTTTTCATCTGCGGTACTGGAGGTATTTCTAATTGTACATATTATTATGATCATTAAATCGGGTTTTAAGCAACAGATTCGTTTTATGACCCTAGGCAAATAAATTATGAAGGGAAAAGAGTACTTAACCAGACGACAGGCGATTACCACTGGCCTGGCTTCCATGGGCGCGTTGCTGTTCTCAAGATGTTCCACGGAGTTGCCTCCCACCTATGGCAATCTATTGCGGGCCGGTGATGTGCTGACCTATGCATCACACCGGGCGTTATTGCCCAAACAATCCTTAGCCAGGGAGTATCAGCTGGCCGATATTACGTCCTTTCCTGCTACCGGCACCACCAACCCGGTGGATAAAAACAACAGTTATAGTGAAGAATACGACCGTCTGCAAAAAAAGGGGTTCAAGGACTGGCGGTTGTCAATTGAGGGTCAGGTAAAAAATCCGGGGATCTACTCCCTGTCAGATTTGCAACAATTTCCCTCCCGTACTCAGATCACCCGCCATACCTGTGAAGAAGGATGGACCGCCATTGGTGAGTGGACCGGCGTACCCCTGGGGACTATTCTGGAACAGTGCGGCATCATGCCAAATGCCCGGTTTGTCAATTATTACACCTATGATGGGTTTGATGACAGCATTGACCTGATGGATGCCTTCCATCCTCAAACGTTGATTGCCTACGGGATGAACGGGAAAGATTTACCAGTGCCTCATGGTGCACCGGTCAGGCTGCGGGTGGAAAAACAGATTGGTTACAAAAGCGCGAAATATTTGCGAAAGATAGTGGTCACAGACGAGTTTACTGAAATGCTCAGCCCCGGCTGGGCCTGGTACACCGGCATCTAGCTGCTGTTAGTTGATTTTTTTTCCTGTTTGGTTGAAAGATATCGCCTAATCTCAATCAAAAACACTTGCTTTGTACCTGTTGGCGTCCCGGTGACGCCGGAAGAATCACCGGCCATTCGCCACATTAATTTTACGACTTAGTGCATGTAATGAGAAAAGCTGACCTGGACAGGTAGTTACCTGGAGTTGGTCGGCTTTCTCTTTTCTTCTATGCTGTCATATCTCTAAGCTGCAAATAGTTTATGTCTATCACGTTCGTTGAATTTCCCGACACCTTGGTTGAATATTTTTTTCCATTTCAATACCACCAATCAGTTTTGTCTAACCAAGTTGAGACAAAACTTAAATTAAAACACACATAACATGAAATGGATAAAATCAATCGCTGTGGTCATGATGCTTATATCAAGCCTGGCGGTATTCGCACAACCTCAGAAGTCCGATCCTGAGTCAAGGGCCAGGAATTACCAAAACGAAGAAGTGAGAACCTATGTCCGGGAAAATGTGATTCCAGTGTTACTGGTACAACGTCAAAAACTGGAGCTGCTTATTTCTGACCAGGATCAGGAAAAGATCGCGGAACTGAGGGCTTGGCATCACAAGCATGCCGGAAATACCAGACCCTCTCCAAAATCACGTACCAACATACGGGAAGAAGTGAGACCCTTAATGGAAACCTATGGTGAAACCATAAAACAGTTACTGGAGGAAATCAATGACCAAAGGGAAACCTGGCGGGCTGATTTAAGAGAACTACATCAGAATCGACCGGATACTGCATTGAGCAGAAGAGGCCATGATAAGGCCAGCCGGAGATCTCCAGAGAAAGAAATGGTACGGTTCTTACTAATGGACCCGGAGGGCAAAGCTGCCAAAGATTCCAGCAGTGGCGCTGTTTTCCCCAATCCGGCACAAAGCCGGGTTAATATCAAATTCGATCAGGCGCAACGTGGTATAGTTACGGTAGCTCTACTCGATCGAACCGGTTCAGTACAGGATTTGATCGCTCATGAAGTTATGGACCGGGGTAATCACAAAATTGAATACGATGTGACGCCTCTTTCACCCGGGCTCTATTTTATTCAAATAATGTCAGATCAAGGTTCGGAAGAATTCAAACTGGTTAGAAAATAATGGGTAGCCATTTTTTAAAAACTAAATTTTTGCAAAGTATTAGCAAGGGGTGGTGTGTAGCTCTTCTGGCATTGACTTGCTGTAGCGAGGGAGACGAGCTCAGCCTCGGTATAGGCACCCCGGATGGGGTTCATGCCATAGATACTGTTTCCATAAAGAGTTCTACCATTAAGCTGGATTCCATGGTCACCTCCGGGCAGGGTCTGCAGCTGGTAGGTGCCTATTCTGACCAGTATCTGGGCAACCTGGAGTCGCAATCTTACTTTCAGGTGGGAATAAGCAATGTTTTCCCCTCAGACCAACAAAATGTATATGACTCCATGGCGCTGGTATTGCATTACCAGGGCTACTGGTATGGAGATACCAGTAAGACTTTCAAATTAAACCTGTCCCGGGTAACACAAGACTTTGAACCCTATGAGGGTACTCAGTTCTATAATAGCAGTGAGCTAAGGACAGGACCGGAGATATGGGCAGAACTCAGTTTCAAACCGCGCCCTGTTACTCAGGACTCTATAGTGATACCGGTAAGCGATGTACTGGGAGCGTTGTTTTTCGATCGGTTAATGCAAGACAATAGTCAAACCGATTTCCTGACATCGTTTCCGGGATTTAAACTGTCGGTGTCAGAAGCAGCATCGGTTCTGGGCTTTCAGGTATCTGCTGAGACATGTTATTTTGAGCTTTACTACCACCAACAGTCTGAGCTAGTAGAAACCGGCAGCTATCGCTTTGGGCTGGTAAACGACAGTAACCAATTTAACGGAATAAGCAACGATTTCCAGGTTACGTCATTGGAGAACCTGGATATATCTCAATTACCCTCCACCGCAGATGACAACAATGCCACTTATGTTCAGGCCGGTACCGGTATCATTACTAAACTGGAGTTTCCCTACTTACCGGAATTGATAAAAAATAATGATGTGTTTCTGTTGGAGGCCTCACTATTGATCAGACCGCAGGCTGATCATTCCGATCCTGCCACTCCTTATCCTGACCAGCTCATCCTCTCCGAAACCAACCAGTTCAACGATTTCGGACCACAACTTACCACTGACTTTGGGTTGGATCCACAGGTAGCCAATTTGCAGTCAGACCCTGAATTCGGTGAGCATACTTTTTATCGGTTTGCTATGACAGAATACCTGGAAAATCAACTTTATGAGGACGGCGGCAGCTACGGCCTACTGGTCACGCTCCCACTGACAGTGTATTCACAATCAGTGCATAAGCTCAGTATTGGAAGCAATGACAACCGGGAATATACTACGGAATTAATAATCAACTATCTATATACACCATGAATATCAATTTTTACACAACTCTTTACATCGCTTATTTGACCATCCTGATATCAGCTTGCGACAGCGGTGATATTTCGGAAGACACCTCCGAGGATGGAAATTGGATAGAGCTTTCAGATTTCGAAGGTGTGATTCGCAGCGGCGCAGTGGGTTTTTCCATAAACGGTAAAGGCTATGTTACTACCGGGTTTGACGGAGATGAAAGACTGAAAGACTTGTGGGAATACGACCCTGAGAAGAATTTTTGGGTGCGCAAAGCTGACTTTCCCGGAGTTGCGCGAAATGCTGCGGTGGCCTTTGTGGCTGATGGGAAAGGATATGTCGGTACCGGATTTGATGGTATAGAGGAATTGGCAGACTTTTGGTCCTATGACCCTGAAAAGGACGAGTGGGAACAAATTGCAGATTTTGCAGGAACTGCCAGGTATGGAGCGGTGGCATTCTCAATTAACAACAAGGGTTATCTGGGCACCGGTTTTGACGGTAACGATCTCAAGGATTTTTGGGAGTACGACCCTTCAACCGATACCTGGACCCAGAAGGTCAGTGTGGGAGGATCAAAGAGAAACAATGCTTTTGGATTTGTCGTAGGCAACCTGGCCTATATAGGAGGAGGCATACACAATGGACTTTATGAGGGTGACTTATGGGAGTATGATCCGGTGGCTGATATCTGGATAGAACGAAACGACATTGATGATGAAGACACCGGTGGCGATGCGCTGATTCCCAGGCAACATGGAATAGGTTTTGGTATTGGTTCAAAAGGGTACTTAACCACCGGTTCCCGGGGCTCTCTACTATCCGATACCTGGGAGTACGATCCTGAAACAGATAGCTGGCACCAGGTCACCAGTTTTGAAGGAATAGCCCGAGAAGAGGCTGTGTCATTCACAATCAATGACCTGGCTTACGTAGTAACCGGAAGGAATGGAAGCCTGAGATTGGATGACATATGGGCCTTTCACTATGATGAAACTTATGACGAAGAGGATTAACTTTGAGATATCAATCAACGAGGTTGTTTTCCGGATTCCATGAGTACTGGCTACAAATTTGTTAATACTTCCCTGGCTACCGTCCTGGTTCATATTTTGTTCTGGGTTTGTTATGGAATATTCCTTTATTTCATACTGGATAACCGACTACCACCGGGTAGGATCCACGCACACCTACCTCAACACATAATACTGTTTCTATTACCCCAGGTGGCCCTGGTTTATACCAATATGGAAGTACTGGTACCCAGGTTTTTTGTCAATAAAAAATACTGGCAATATTTTATAATCACCATACTGCTTCTGGTAGCTGTGTATTTTTTAATGGATCAAATTGCAGCGCTTTTCTGGGAAGAATTCCATCCGGTCGGAGACCGATTCCATCCCGATGCTCAGCGGTTCCACAGGCCAAACTTTATGGGCAGAGCACCTGGGTTTAAGGACCGTTTCAATCCCTCCCGAGGTATTGCCAGCTTATATTTTATTCTGACCCTGGCCATATTTTTCCTGTCAACCGCCATTAAAACTTCCCAGATCGTACTGATAAGGGAGAAAGAATCTGCACAATTGAAAAGTGAAAACCTGGATACCGAGCTGAAATTATTGCGCTCACAGATTAACCCGCATTTTCTATTTAACACCCTGAATAATATTTACAATCTATCGCTGCAACGTTCCCCAAAGACCTCCGACTTCATAGTTAAACTCTCGGAAATCCTCAGGTATATCATCTATGATTGCAATACCAGGAAGGTTTCATTGGGAAAGGAAGTGGACTATATAAGAAACTACATCGAGCTGCAAAAGTTGAAAGATGATTCTATAACCAATATTGATTTCCAGGTTGAAGGCGATGTTGAACCTTTAATGATCGAACCGATGCTGCTTATTCCTTTTGTAGAAAACAGTTTTAAACACAGCAAAATTGAGGATAACTCAGAGGGTTGGATCACCATTTCCATCAAGCTGCAGGACCGGGAACTAGAATTCAGGATTGAAAACAGTATCCCGGCCAGCGCTTTTTCCAAGGACAAAACCGCCGGGGTAGGTCTGGAAAACGTGAAAAGGAGACTGAATCTATTGTATCCCGACCTGCATCAGCTGAAAATCAATCAAACCCCGGATTCCTTCAAGGTCCATCTGAATATATTGTTATGAAGATCAATTGCATCATAATTGACGATGAACAACCGGCCCGTGAGATCATTGAAGCCTTTGTTGACAAGGTACCGTACCTCGACCGCATCGCTTCTTTCAAAAACCCACTGGAAGCGGCAGGTTACCTGAGCGACAACAAAGTCGACCTGGTATTCCTGGATATACAAATGCCCGAGATCACCGGCATTGAAATGATCCAGTCTATCAGCCAAAAGCCTCAGGTAGTATTAACCACCGCATACAGTGAATATGCGCTGGAGGGATTTGAGCTCAATGCTACCGACTACCTGCTAAAACCGTTTTCCTTCGAACGTTTCCTGAAAGCAGTTCACAAAGTTAGAGAACGGCTGCCTTCCGCTTCTGCCCATGCCAGCAATGAACCTGCGAATACCTATATTACGGTAAACGCTGATCACAAAATATACAAGATCAAACTCGAGGACATTCACTACATCGAAGGTCTTAAAGAGTATGTATCCTATTATACTACTGATAAACAGCGAATTATCGCTCTCAAATCCCTTAAATCACTCGAAGAATCACTGCCTGCCGATCAGTTTATCAGGGTCCACCGGTCCTATATTGTACCCCTAAAAAAAATCGAAAGCCTGGAAGGCAATCAGTTACGTGTAGACGGAAAATTAATTCCGGTAGGCAGGAGTTACCGTGAACAGGTGTTACAGATGGTGTTTGATTCTCATTGATAATTGAATCCAGATGGCGTCACTCACCTACAGTCCAAACCGGTATTGCAGCATACCGATAAACTGGGTACGGCTACTGAGGAAACCGTACTCTGCCCTAATCATGAAGTTTTTATTGATTTGGAATTGAGACCCCACCACAAAATTCCACATGTCCTTTGGTCTCTTATCAAGTGAGTACTGAACCGTCCCGTCTTCTAGATTCTTTACTGTCTCATCGGCAGCATTCAAGAAGCCACCGGCGGTTTCAATTGCCCTGGTGGCGGTTTCATACTTAGCCTTGTTGACGGGGTTTGCCTGCTGTGGTGGAGTCAGGTTATTCCACCAGGCATCCACTTGTTCATAGGCATCAGAAACTTTGTCAAGGCCGGAATCAATTTTTTGTTCCAGTCCGTCCAGGTCAAAAAGCTCGTCAAAGGGGATGGAACCTTTGGTGCCGGTATTGATCTTAAAGCGAAAACCACCTACCCAAAAATTTAAGGTCTGTTCCGGTTTTCTCAGTTTAAAGGACTTTCCAAACCTGGGGCCGAAAATGAAGGCAAATGCCGGATCTTCCAAAGCGGGAATATCCGTCCAGGTAAAATTCATATCCAATGCCATCCATCCTCCGCCTACGCCGATGGTGGGGGTAAGTCCAAATCCTGCTGAGGTAGATTCAAAACTTGCTTTGGTTGAAGTGGTAAAGACTTCGTTCCATATTCCGGTAGAATCCGGTACCCATATCCCGAAATCAACCGCAGTGGAAGGGTTACCCCTGGCAAATACCGCATAGACATTCAGGAACGGCAGGATCCATATATCCGGTCGAAAATTAAGTCCGGTTACCTCAGAGGTTGCCTTGGGAATCCTGACTATCTCGTCAATATTATACAAAGGCCCATTGTTGAATCCAACCTGCAGGTTTTCAATAATCAGGTCAGATTCCTGCCAGATATAGTTTAATCCCAGTCCCGCTGAGTACGGAAGATCAAAACCCAATTCAGTAGCCTTTGCTCCCCAAATAGGTAATATGTACGGATACTCAGACTGCTTCAAACTATCTATCAAATCCGCATGTTTCTTCCCCACCTCTCTGTTGGAGAATACCTGCCCAAAGAGCTCAACGGATGAGGCACTCCAAATAAAGATAATAGCGGCTAAAATCGTAAAGAAAGATACTCTGGTCTTCTCTGATCGGCTACACGTAAAACGATTAAGGTAAGTTAGCATGACGGCAAATATAATTTAATGCGGCTGGTTTTAAAAATAACCATAGGTCAACCAAATTAATCACCGGGTGATCGGGTATAACATATTGCCCATCAATATGTTATGACTATTTTTTCTCATGAATTGCAGGTGATGACGCCACCATCCTGAAACGATTTTCGAGAGAGTAACGAAATATCGTTAGTTGGGTAGTGGCCTCACCGGATTATCGATGAAAAACCCAATAATTAGTAATGATTTTTCTTCCTAGATATCAAGATCTCAGGGAGATAATATGGATCACCAATAATTGTGGTAACTACCTGAAAAATAAACATATGCACGTCAGTAAATTTTCCTGTCTGTTACAAACTTTTATTATTTGATCTTATTATTCAATTTTGCCGTGCACTAGGTAACTACAAAAACTCGCAGACTTGTTTAATGGTATGGATTTTGACCAGCTAGATTCCATGAAAAACCGTAAACTGCGGTCTATATATAACATAATTTAAATTTCAATTATTAGAAAAACTGAATACCAACTACTATGAAAATGAAGCTTAGCTTTTTCATTCTGGCATTAGGAGCAATGGTAGCAGGCTGCTATCCCGACAATGTGGATTATTACGATGAGTTCGACGTTGCCCTTACCCATTACCAGGATGACTATGATTTCCAGGCACAAGGTACTTATGCCATGCCTGACAGGATTGTAAAAATTACCGGTAATAAAATTGAAGGGGATGACCCTGAATATGTACCCGATGTTGTAGCCACCGCCTTACTGGGTATGATCGCCGAAAACATGAGTAACCTGGGATGGCAAAGAGTGGATATCGACGAAGATCCCGATATGTTGTTGGCTCCGGCCGCCTGGGAGACCACTACTATTTCCTGGTGGTATGACTACTGGTGGTGGTGGTGGGGAAGTTATTACCCTCCAGGCTGGGGAGGATGTTGCTGGGGTGGCTGGTATCCCCCGGTCTATGTATCGAGTTATACCACCGGTACTCTGGTGATGACCTTGATAGATTCGGACCTCGAATCCGCCTCTGGCCGCCCGATTTCCCAATGGACAGGAGCCATCAGTGGCTTAATGTCGGGCGCGTATAACGCCGATCGTGCCAGAAGAGCAATTGACCAGGCTTTTGCCCAATCACCCTATTTAGAAACCAATTAATGACCTCTCCGATGAAAAAGATCCTTCTAATTATATTTTCCTTTTCATGCATAAATACTTTTGCACAGGATAACATAATCAATTTTCAGTATTCCATCGGTTTTGGAACCGGTGATCTGGGTGACTTTATTGAAAATCCCAGTTTTCGAGGCTTCGTATTTGATTACCGGCGCTTGACAGAAAACAATATAGCCATTGGGGTAGAAGTTGGTTGGAATGTTTTTTACGACGAACTTAACTACGATACCTATACCAAGGATAACCTGACCATCACCGGAAAACAGTGGCGGTATAATAACCAGGTTCCCCTGCTGGTTGCAGCCGATTATATATTTTCCACCGAAGAAAAACTCAAGCCATTCGCAGGCCTGGGAGTTGGCACCATGTTTTCACGTCGCAATACCAATATGAACGTCTATACCATAGAGGAAGAAGCCTGGAGCTTTGCCCTGAGACCGGAATTGGGAGTGGTATACGATATTTCCTTTAACACAGGGATTTCAGCAACTGCGAAATACTACGTGGGATTTGAATCGGGTGACTTACCCACACAAAGCTATCTTTCGTTGAACTTTGGAATTTTATACCTGCTTTATTAAAGTAATCAAGGCACCTCAAACCGGCGTTCGTTAGCTAAAAAACGGGCGCCGGTTATCAATTCCAAAAGTGATCATCTAACTTCCACCAGTGTTTCACTTTCCGTACCACTGATCACTTCTGTTGCTTTCACCTTCCATGACCCTGAAGCATCATCAAGCGCAGTAGTGAAAGAATAACTGCTGGATCCATTAATTATATCCCGGTTATCGCCATAGTAGGGTACCCGCTCTCCCTCAGGGTTATAAACATCTATATGCACTACGGATCTTATCCCGTCAATGTCCCGACCTGCTAATTGGATATCGAGTTTTATTTCTTCCCCCTGACTTACCGAGGAAGGTGCAGTTATATGGACATCATTTATCCTGCCATTTACCAATCCAAAAAATTCCGGCACCGATTCCTGGATACTTATTTTAAAATCCTTGCCCTCCCCCAGGTACTTACCACGGCGGATATCATAAAGATGGACCGGTGATTCCAATAGGAGATGAATCTCTTTTGCCTGCTCGCTTTTCCCCTTTCCCGGTAGCAAACCCAGTAACCGGGCAGTGCCATTGCCTTCTGAGAAAGTGTACTTTTCAACACCCTTTACCGGAGTGCCTGAGGATGTAGCCAATCGAATACTGGAGGCCAGCTGCTCTCTGGAAAAAAGCTGACTTATCCGGTCAAGGGAAGTATTTTCGGGGTTTAACCGCTCTTCCGGATAGCTGTCCATAAAATAGTTTAGCAAATATCCGGAACCACTACCATATTGATTGTGAATCATTTTTGGAGCACGCCTGGTGCCTTCCAGGGCCTTACCCCTTTTCAGTTTTAATTTTAATTCTTCATCCGGAGTTACCAGTTCTCCCCTGGTATATGACCTGGCTTTTATTCCCAGTGCTTCTGCCAGAGCCCGCTGGGATCTGAACTTTGCATGGTCGTCCATTACAGCTGGCAGCGCATCGGCTATAACAATCCCACCCTCCTTGACAAACCGATCGATTTGCTCTACTTCCGAATCGCTTAAAGCATAACTCATGGGAAGAATAAGTACCTGATACCCTTTGTCAAACAGATCACCATTTTCAATACTGCTGTATGAAACAAAATCAAAGCCCAGGCCCAGGTCGTGCAGCGCTTTGACCCAGCCATCGCGATTCCGGTTGAATTGCTTCAGAGTATTACTGAGATTCCGCTGGATTCCGGGATCGACCTCACCATCGACGATCCAGGAGGCATGGACACTGGGATAGGAAAAGTGAATGGCAATATTGAGCTCATTTTCCGGCTCGTAGGCCACTAGCAATTTCCCAATACCTCTTTTTAACAATTCGTCAAAGCCTGCTTTCATATCAGCTCCGCTTTGACAAATTCTCAGATCGGGGTTTAAACTCGAAGCCTGCCAGAACACATACGATCCACCGGTTTCCTTTAAGAACAGGTGGTGGTAATAATCGTAGCGCACGTCTTTACCCAAAGCCCCGTAACCCGCCTGGCCAGATACTTTAAGATCCGGATTAAAGGTATGATGATATTCTAACTGATTATCAATATCGTAGGGATTCATTTGCCCCACATATTTATTGAGTCTGCTGTAATCGTATCCATTGTGTGAACTGGCCGACTGCGTCCCCGAAAGCTGAACCAGTCCCCCCGGATCTATCTCTTCCACTATCTCCTGCACAAACTTGAACTGGTCGGCCCAGCATATTTCCATAAACGTTCTGTGGTCGGCCCATGAGGAATAGTTGCCCCTGGCCTGTGCTTCCATATAATCATCGGGGATTACCACGTCCCAGCTGCTAAAGTCGGTACCCCATTGTTCATTGAGTTTCTGCAAGCTTGGATACTCTTCTTTTAACCATTGGCGCATGGCGTTCAGAGTACTTTCTCTAAAACATAGGTCCAGGGCGTCGTTGTAGCGGGTTACTGATGGCTCTTCATATATATAATAGGCGGATGGAGCAAACTTCTTCCACTCCCGCACCATGGACGAAAGGTCTTCCCGGACGGCGTTCAAGTACTCGGGTTCCTTTAATCCGTATTTCCGCTTCAAGACCATTTTATCCTTAGTTTCCAGATACTTCTTCTTCATCTCCCGGTAGTACTCCAGATCCGGGCCACTATCGGGAGATTCCACCCCATTTATCCGGGTCTGCGCCTGTACCTTGTAATTGGCGTGCTTGCTGTTAGCCAGGGTATAGGCTGCCAGGGTAGTAACGTTTAATTCCTGTAATTGACGGTCAACCGCAGGCCATACTCCCGGCAGGGGATTTGGCCCAAAGTGGTACATGGTAACGTCGTAGTCATCCCAAATTCTGGGCTGTAGAAAGAAATGCTCCACCGAAGTGTGATCCTCCTGACTGCCATCAACTTGTAGCATGTATTCCGTTTTGCCAAAATTGGTCAATACATTTTCCGAGTTCAATGCGAAATCTACCGTCTGAGATCCTTCAATCAGCAGTTCTCTGGTGGACTGATCGATCAGTCTGCCGTAGTTGTCATACAATCGGGCAGTAAGGGTCGCTGCCGTCTCTTCTTCCGTGGCTACTGTGACAGAAGTATTTACTTTTTCACCCATCGGTATTTCCAGCCTGGCATTCTTTACCGCTGAAATTTTTGCTACCCTATCGGTATAGAACATCATCGCATGCCAGTCAAGCACACCCTGGTCTGATTTCACCTGTACATTTGCAATGTGCCGGCCACCATGCAGATTATTGCTCAGTTCCAGATTAATTTGAGTGTGCCCCTGGGAAACCGGCCGGCTTATGTCCTCTTCCAGCTCACCAAAATCATCAAACACCTGCAAGGTAACCTCGGCGTTGGAAGGTACGCCCTCCAAATACACCCTGATCCCCTCCTTGGTTCTGTTTACAGCACTTATGGCAGTGCCGGGTTCTTTGTCAGAGGCCCACACTACGGACCGCGCTACCAGGGACCACATGTATTCCCAGTAGGGATAATTGCGTCCGGTGGCCCAGGGATCGTCTACCCGGGGCAAAAGCCCTCTCTCGGGATAGCCCATGGCCACTACCCGGCCCTTGCCGTAGTCCTTTACTGCTACTACCGGGTTACCCGATTTAGAGGTTACCAAAACCTTACCTCCGTTGTTTTGATAGGGATAGACACCCATACTGCCCCAGGGGAAGGCCTCAAAGGAAATACCCCGGGTAATAAAATGTGGCTCTGCCGGGGTCCATTGTGTGGTATCCAACTGGTTGGGCATGTTAGCGATCTCGGCATCAACCACCTTTGATTGTGCATCGTTGGCGGCAATACTTTTTAGTGGGGAGATATCCCAAAGGGTTGAATTTGCTTGCTCACTAATTGGATACAACAACAGCAACCCAGTGCCGTTTTGTACTCTTTCCAGGATAGCTTTCCGCACCACTTCCGGATAAGTTTCCCAGGCGTGCAACCCAGGCCAGATGATAACGTCGAATTCCGGGCTAAATAAAAGATCATCGGCGATGTAATTGTGGGCGAGATTATAAGTGGTACTGTCTCCTCCATACCAGGGACTGCGGCGCATGTAGAAATCACCATAGCCATATTTTTCTGCACCATCCGACCTGCCAATAGTGGTTACCTGAAAATCCAGCTCCAGTCGTTGTGCCAGTTCAATAATTCCCCGGCCGTCAAATATTGGTGAAATGGAATAGGATTTTATCGGTCCGGTAGCCAGTTCTGAGGCCAGGTTGTAATGGGGAGTGGTTATATCGGTAGCATATTCGACATCCCATCTTCCCAGCTTGGTTACCACCGGCTGATACTGATCCAGGGCCAGGTAATCGAGATAAAGCACCTGCTCTTTAGCAGTATTGATTTCGATGGACTTTACCTTTTTGAAACTAACTCCCGCAGCTTCTGAAGAAGGGACCTGTAAGTGGTTGGCACCCTCAGTCAATTGATATGACTGTGAAAATTGCCGCTCAAGGGAATCTGTGATTACTATGTTCACTTCAGCCGGTTCACCCGTCCAAATAAACCACAACAGGGACTCCTCCAGGTCCGAACTGCTACTCTCAATATTGGTCTGCTGAAATTTTTCTATATCACTCAACACCAGAGCTCCTCCCGTTTCCGGAAAAACTGCCTTACAGGAAAAGGCCCCTAATGCGGCGTAGTCGGTAGTACGACTGATCTCTACCCCAGGACCCGGGTGGAGTTTGGATAGATCACTCTGGCTCTCAAAGGAAGCAATAATGGTTTGGCCATATCCTTCAGTATGCAAAAGCCACATCCCAATTAACAAAGCCAGGTGTGCTGTGTATTTCATAAATAATTGTTATAGTCTTTACTTGATTTTACTGGACCCGCATCAATCGATAGCCACAAATTTTAAACAAACCGGGGAGCCGATAGCTATTCTCCGGTCTGTAGGTGTTATTAATCCGGTAGCCTTATCCCTCTTAAAGATGACAATCTCATCACTTCTGCTATTCCCCACCAACAGGTAGTTTCCGCTGGGGTCAATGGCAAAATTCCGGGGATGGTCACCCAGGGTTGACTGGCGGTCAACATAAGTCAGCATACCATCGGCGGCCACCGCATATATGACCAGCTCATTGATTTCTCCCCGCAGGGAACCATAGAGAAATTTGCCATCGGGAGACAGGTGAATATCCGCAGCGCTGGGGTTTCCGGAAAAGCCATCCGGTGTGGCTACAACTGACTGCATGGTTTCCAGTTGGCCATTATCGTATTTGTAAGCAGTAATTCTACCTTTCAACTCCTCGATTACATAAGCGTATTTTTGATTGGGATGAAAAGTGAAATGACGCGGGCCTCCTCCTGCTTCTACGCTCACAAAAGCAGGGCTTGCCGGTGTTAATGGCATTTTACTGGAAACATCAATGCGGTAGATGTTGATCTTATCGGTGCCGAGATCTGGCACATATAGAAATTTGTTATCAGGTGATAGTACCGTTGCATGTACATGAGGTCTGCTCTGGTTTTTATGCACACTACTGCCCTGATGCTTTATGTCCTGAATTTCCTGTCCCAGGGAGCCATCATTTTTTACCGGAATAGCAGCCAGACTACCTCCACTGTAATTCCCGGCAAAGACATACTTGTTATCGTCATCAACTGCCACATAACAAGGTCCGTCACCCCCTGAACTGGCATAATTCAAATATTTCAGGCTCCCGCTGACTGGATCAAAAGAGTAGGATTTTACCACACCTTGCCCATTGCCCACCTCGCTCACGGCATAGAGATATTTGCGGTCCCTGGTCACTGCTAAAAAGGAAGGGTTGGAAATATCACCTACTTCAGCCTTATAGCTGAACTCCGCAGTTTCCGTATTAAATGAATACACATAGATGCCCTTGCTTTTACCGGAGCTGGTGTAGGTGCCTATTACCAGGTTATAGGTTTCATCCTGGCTGCCCTGTGCGAAAAGTGACTGATCGGGGCCCAACAGAGCCAATATGATGATAATTATAATAATAGATTTCATTGGTAGTTGCAGTTTATTGAATTACTTTCTCACGCTGGTGTTGTTACGAACCCGTTTGACCTGTTCAATACTGATGGGCTTGTCTTTGATACCTCCAAACCTTCTCCTGACATAGGTCAGAATCGAAGCTATGGCCAGGTCTTCCAGATGACTATTTTGGGGCATCAGGTCATTATAGGTTCTGCCATTGACCTCAATTTCACCCTGCATACCATTGAGCACCACATCGATCAATCGGTCTTCATCGCCTGTTACCCATTCGGAATCCACCAAAGGGGGAAATCGATTATTATCCCCTTTACCATTTCTTTGATGGCAGCTGGCGCAGTAGGTATTGAAGAGAATTCCTCCGCTCAGCTGGTCTCCCTGTTGCAAATGATCCAGTTCCGGATCCGGATCTTTAATATAGTTCCTGGATTTTCTGGCCTCCATGGCAGCCAGCTGAGCTTCTCCGAAATTCTCTTTGTCACCCTGGTACATCACACGCCAGATTTTCCCCTGGTTCGACTCGCTGATATAGAGTGAGCCATCCGGTCCAGTGGACAAGCCCATGGGACGGTATACCGCATCGCTGGTGTTTACCACCGTATCAACACCGGCAAATCCATCGGCAAATACTTCCCATTCCCCGGTAGCATTGCCCTCTCGATCAAATGGTGCAAAGCATACGATAAAACCGGATTGCGGATAAGGGGGTCGGTCGGTGGATCCGTGAAAGGCGATAAACACTCCATTATTATAGCGCTCGGGAAACTGGTCACCATGATAGAACATCACATCCATAGGGGCCCAGTGACCTGGAAACGCCACCACAGGTTCGTCAAATTCACTGGCTCTCCCCACTATTTTTCCGTCTCCTCCATATCCCGGCTGCAGTACATTCTTTTTCAACATGTGATCGTAATAGGCGTAGGGCCAGCCGTAATCAGTGCCCTCTGTTACCTTCATCAGCGTTTCCGCGGGAAGTACCGCCGCCTGCCAGGAGGAATACCGTTCGGGATACAGGGTGTGAAAATTATCAATACCATTCCCCACCGCGTACAGACTTTCATCTCCGGGATTCCATACCATTCCCACCACACTTCTTATCCCACTGGCAAATTTATAGCCGTCGGCCTGTACCATACCGGTGCCCCCGGCATCGAACCTCCATATCCCGGCGTGGTTCTCCCGTTCCGGACAGGGCTCCAATCCAAGACCACCGGGAATGCCGGCAGGGCCGTATAATGCCATGTCCTGACAGGCATCGGAAGGAGAACCAAAAGGGACATACATATACCCCTGGTTATCAAAAGCTACGGGTTTTGTGGTATGCCAGTTGGTCATAACATTTGGGTCCAGATCGGTCAGTACCACCTCTGTCTCACTGCTGGGCACCAGTTCTCCGGGTTTTAATTTATTCCGGTAAATTCTTTTCCTGGAACTGGCATAAAGATACCCGTTATGGATGGTTATACCGGTTGCAGTCCGGCCGTCGTTCATATAATCTCCGAAATGAACGATGCTATCGGCTTTGCCATCGTTGTCCAGGTCCCGCAAAGCCACCGTCCCCCTGCCATCCCGGGCGTGGCTCAAACGGGCATAGATATCTCCATTGTCATTCACTACGATATGCCTGGTTGGCCCAACACTGTCAACTACTACCAGAGCCCTGAAATCATCGGGTAGAAAAAGGCCTCCATTATCCTCATCGGCTGCAGGCAGTTGAGGCCCGGTTTGACACCCCGATGTTATCACCAAGAGAACAGCTATGAAAAACAGGATGGCCGGCAATTGTTTTAAATAGGGAAACTTCATGAAAATCTTGACATACTCATTTATGCGACACATGGTGTTTTAAAACACAGATTTGATACAGGTTGCTTTTAGTCAGCGGTTGCCTTCTGTCATTATGGTATTATGGCCAATGGTTTGGTTTGTTGCCAGTTGCTCCTGGTAAAATCCGGAAATTTTTGAGGGGCGCCGTCTTGCGCCACCGACGCTTCACTTAATGGCGCAACAGCGCTCCAGAAGCATCCCTCATATAAATTCTGGTCGAGTGGCGTACCCTGCCTTAAACACTCAATGATACGATAGCGCATGATAAAATCCATGCCGCCGTGACCACCCATTTTGCGGGCCACTTCTCCCAATCGCTTATACAGGGGATGATCGTACTTCTCATAGATCTGCTGCATCTGCTCTTCATGGGCCCATTCGTGGTGACTTTCAGTAGCTCCGGGAACCCCGCCTTCCAGGGCGATACGGGTTGGGAATCCCGCCAGGGTGCCGGTAGTTCCCTGAATTAAATTATGGCGGGAATATGGCCTGGGGCTGGTCTCATCCCACTGGATCATAATGGTCCTGCCCAGATTGGTTTTAATTATTGAGGTATTGATATCGCCTCCCTGATAATCAAACTTATTCCACTTGTGGTCTGTCCCGTAGTTCTTCATGGCATAGGACTTACGTCCAACGGCCGGAGAGGAAAAAGAGACCAATCGTGCGAAATTATCTTCGCCACGGGCCAGGTTCATATATTGGGCCACAGGGCCCAGTCCGTGGGTAGGATACAGGTTTCCGTTGCGCCTGGCATAATGGGGTGTACGCCACGATCCGGTACCGCGATCCTGGTCCTCCATTTGTGTCCTAAGTTCATGAATATAGGCAGCTTCGCCATGAAGTAACTCACCGATCACTCCCTGATGGCACATATTGAGATACATCAGTTCTTCCCGACCGTAGTTGACATTTTCCATCATCATACAGTGCCTTTGCGTTTGTTCGGAAGTATCGACCAAATCCCACATTTCTTCAATAGTCAAAGCCAGGGGCACCTCTACAAAAGCGTGAGCGCCCTGTTTCATGGCTTCAATGGCCATAGGTGCGTGCAAAGCCCAGGGTGTGGCTATAAAAACCGCGTCGGGCTTCGAATCTTTCAGCATTTTGATCCAAAGATCTTCATCTCCATAGTACAGGGCGATATTTTGATGCCGGTTTCCAAGGCCCTTTTCTTTGCACTTGGTGGCGGATTTCTCTGCCAAATCCTGGTACAGGTCACTAATGGCAACGATCTCGGTGCCATCAATTTCAGCGATTTGTTCAATATGACCGGAACCGCGAGCTCCCACCCCGATAAAGGCACAACGCACCGTTTCCAGTATGGGGGCCTGAAAATCACCCATATACTGGGCTT
>JAUIKU010000257.1 GCA_030430675.1 Bacteroidia bacterium
CGATAGTACGACGCCATGTTCGTGCCGCAGCCCATGGGGACAAGCACGTAATGCGGTGAGCGGAAAAAAAGTTGCTCAATGAGTTCGTAGGCCGCAGTTTTATGCCCTTCGACGCGAAACGCATAGTCGCCGGCGAGATAGAAGCCGAGCTGCTCGGCGGCCTCTTGGGCAAGCCGCGCGGCATCGCCGTAGCTGCCTTTCACCTGGACAATACGACCGCCGTAGGAGATTACCTGGGCGAGCTTGCTCGCCGGAGTGTCTTCCGGGACGAAGACGAAGCAGGGGAAGCCCTCTGCTGAGTCCGGCAAGGATCATTCCGATAAGGTAGATAGACAAAGAGGTATAGCTTAATAATTTCAGTTAGTTACATCTTGAGTTGTCCGTTCCAAGTCTCACCTTTCTTCAACAGCGAAAGCATGTTTTCCAGGAAATCCTCACTATACCCTTCCTTCTTCAACCAGGATGAAAAGTTGGTAACACTTTCTGCTTCCTCCTCCATCAGGTTTTTAAACTTGCGCGATTTGTAAGTCAAAGTACCGTCGAGGTTCAGCTTCAGCAATATATCCGGGTCTTCCGGCTCCAGACTGACCGCTTCCAGGTCCTGATAGGATTTGCCCAGTTCCCGGTACAGTTTATTGATCTCCTTGGTCATTGATTTGGCCTGTTCCTCCGATTCAACCAGGTGGGCCACAGTAGCTTTAATCTTGCTGGCCAGCGGTCTGAATATTAGTAAAAACTCCAGAACGATAATGGTCAATGCCACCATGAACAGGATCAGTTCAATTATTTGAAGCCTGGATATCTTCGCTTCCGCCTCCTGTTGATACTGGTATACAATTTGATCCATGCCCACCAGGAATTTATCCTCGTTTGAGAGCACCATACGAGCATTGGGTACAACATCAGATTGCAATTCGGGGTTTTTGGACAAAGTTCTGGTGATGGCCCTGGTATTAACCAGTATGTTATTAAACGGCACCTCAATAACTTCAAACATACCGCTTATGCTATCCGAGTTTATGTGTTGTTCAATCCCAATGCTAGTATCACCATCAAGTAACGCCAGATGTGATCTCTCCCACAAGTCAACCGTAGTGTTTAACTTCTCCACCAACGCTGCAGTCTCTTCCCGGGAATTAGAAGCCACCAGCTGAAGCACTTGTTTGCTGATGTTTTGACTTAACATTCGCTGCCTCCCGGCAATATTGATTATGACTGAATCGTTCTGTTGTTTCGAGATATGCATCTGGATCAGTGCCTGACTGATCACGATTATTGCAGCAATTCCGGACAAAGCCAGGAGATAAAACCTGCCAATACGGTTGAATCTGCTTTTACTGATCTTGGGGCTACTACCAGCGGCCATACCCATTACCTGTTAAAATGAAAAACCTACGTAAACATACGCATTTTCAACCTTTACCGGGTAAACTGCCAGATCCTCCAGATTCCCGTTCAAATTGCATCCGGTTTCCAGTGAAAAGGTTTTCTTGTGGAAGGGGCAGGCTACTTTTGGATGACCCTGAAAACTTCCGATGATACCCCGGGATAAGATCATCTGTTGCTTATGCGGACATAGGTTTTGGCAGGCATACCACTTATCCCTGGTGGAGAAATTGAATATGGCAATCTGTAATCCCTTGTACCAAATGCAAGATCCGCCATTCTCGGGAAAGTCATCCACGGACCCCGCCCGGAACCAGTTGGAGACTTCTGCAGCTTCGGTTGTCTTATAAGTTGTTGTCCTTGTAATCATACAGCAATAATTTAATTTAAACTAACTACCCCAGTTAACCGGAACCTTTTGTCCTCTCATAGCAGCAAAGGCCATGGTTGGATCGGGTTCATTGCGATTGACAAAATGTTTAAACCTGGCCCGCAATGCCGGGTTATTGACCACTTCTTTCCACTCGCATTTGTAGGTATCGACCATAAACTGCATTTCCCTTTCCAATTCTTCACCGATCCCCAGCACATCATTAACCACTACATCTCGCAAATAATCAATGCCCCCCTCCATCTTATTCAGCCAGGTAGCTGTCCTGTTCAGGGGCTCAGCAGTTTTAATGTAGAACATCAGGAACCTGTCGATATATTTTATACAAGTGTTGGAATCAATATCTGAAGCCAGCAGGTCGGCATGCCTGGGATTGGCACCGCCATTGCCACATACGTAAAGGTTCCAACCCACCTCGGTGGCAATGATTCCAAAATCTTTGCTCTGGGCTTCCGCACATTCCCTTCGGCAACCCGATACCGCACTTTTTAACTTGTGGGGCGCTCTAAGTCCCCGGTAGCGTTCTTCCACTTCAATGGCAAATGAAACGGAATCATGCAGTCCGTATCTACACCAGGTTGATCCCACGCAGCTCTTTACCGTTCGCAGCGCTTTACCATAGGCGTGTCCGCTTTCGAATCCTGCATTGATCAACTCTTCCCAAATTTCAGGCAGTTCATCCACCCGGGCCCCAAACATATCGATGCGCTGGCCACCGG
The DNA here is from genome assembly GCA_030430675.1 of Bacteroidia bacterium. Classification (GTDB taxonomy): domain Bacteria; phylum Bacteroidota; class Bacteroidia; order Cytophagales; family Cyclobacteriaceae; genus SZUA-3. Next base: position 2,497 of record JAUIKU010000257.1, read on the forward strand.
TGATCTTGGTATACAGGTTGTACTTTTTGGCTATGGTTCCTATCACAATCAATTTGTCAGGGGTAATCTCTCCACCCGGCACCCTGGGAACCACTGAGTAGGACCCGCCTTTTTGTATATTGGCCAGGTACCGGTCGTTGGTATCCTGTATGGTAGCTTGCTGTGTCACCAGTTCATTCCAGGTACTTGCCAGCAGGGAGGCCACTGCCGGCTTACATATCTCACAACCATCACCTGTCCCTACACTTTCCAGCAGTCCCTGAAAAGTTTTGATTTCCTTTACTTTAAGGATGTCGTGCAGCTCCTGACGCGTGTAGTCAAAATGTTCGCAAAGCACGTTTCTCACTTCCTTGCCCATTGACTTCAATGTGAGCTCCATCAAATCTTTGACCATGGGCAAGCAGGCGCCACATCCGGTACCTGCTTTAGTTTGTTCTTTCAATTCTCCCAGGTTCTCTGCCTTACCGGATGTTATGGTTTTGCATATCTGTGACTTACAGATATTCTCACAGGAACATATCTGGGCCTGCTCGGGCATTTGTTCCAGGCCAATCCCTGCTCCTGCACCATTTCTTGCCCCCAGTATCAGATCTTCCGGATGCGGTGGCAGGGGCATCCTGTTTTTATACATTTGCAGAAGCAAGTTGTACGATTCGGCATCTCCAACCAGTATACCGCCCATCAGGTACTTCTTGTCTTTAGAGATATTAATTCTCTTATACACACCTGAAAACGGATCATTGAACGCTATGGGGATCACATCCTCAGAGCTACTCAAAGCATCCCCAAAACTAGCTACGTCTACTCCTATTAACTTTAACTTGGTCGACATATCGGCAGCGTTAAAAGATGTTGTACTACCGGTTATATTATCAATAGCTACCTGTGCCATTTCATATCCCGGAGCCACCAATCCATAGATCATACCGTTATGAAGCGCCACTTCACCTATGGCATAGATGGAAGGGTCACTGGTTCTCATATGGTCATCTACCACTACCCCGCCCCTGGGTCCTACCGTCAACCCGCACTCTCGTCCGATCTGATCCCTGGGGCGGATTCCGGCAGAAATAACCAGCATATCAGTATCAATAGCCGTTCCATCAGCAAATCTTAACCCATTGATCTTATCACCTCCCAGTATTTCACTGGTGTTTTTACTCAGATGAATTTTTAATCCGAGCTCTGACATTTTTCGTTGCAGCGCCTCTGATCCCAATATATCCAATTGACGTGGCATAAGCCTGGATGCAAATTCAACCACCTGGGTGTTTAATCCCATATCCTTGGTAGCCTTGGCAGCTTCAAGGCCCAATAATCCCCCGCCAAGAATGGTGGCATCGTCAATTGTTTTACTATACTCCAAAATAGCTTCAAGGTCTTCGATGGTTCTGTAAACAAACACCCCCTGTTTTTCTACCCCGGGAATCTGAGGTACAAAGGGATGCGATCCCGTTGCCAAAACAAGGATGTCATAGGACTCAGAATGGCCACATAAAGTCTGTACACGCTTATGGTACCGATCGATGCCGGTAACCAACATGCCACAATGCAACTTGATACCATGGTCCTGGTACCACTTAGAGGGTGCCAAAATAAGATCTTCGGCAGTCCCGTTTTCAAAAAAAGAACTCAAATGCACCCTGTCATAGGCTGGCAGATGCTCTTCTCCAAAAATGGTAATGCTGTACTGGCCATAATCCTCACGAGAACTAAATTTTTCGCAAAATTTAAAACTGACCATTCCATTACCGACGATCACTATCTTAGTCATACGTAATTAATTTTACGTAATTTTACGTATATTTTAATATATTCAAAAATATTTACGTATATAATCGCCTTTTTACTTAGAAAAAACCTCACCGAGATAACCAACGAGGGCTAGTATTAGAACTGTATGGCTTTAGGGTAGCAACACTTTATCAATTACGTGGATCACTCCATTGACTCCTGAATAGACAAATTTTATTTGGTATATTCGCAAATTGAGCAGGAGCAAGAGTGTGAATGTGACTAATATAGCAGAAGCTAACTCTAACTCTAACTCTAACTCACACTCACACTCACACTCACACTCAAATACGGGGTGTAGCGCAGCCCGGTTAGCGCGCGTCGTTCGGGACGACGAGGCCGGAGGTTCGAATCCTCTCACCCCGACTGATAAGAAAAGCCCTGTTGACAGGGCTTTTCTTATGTGGAGCAGTTATGCTCGTTTGAAAATTGTGGGGAAAGATCAAGTCCCTGCAAACCGCCATCCAGACTTGTTTGTTTGACTGTTAGGAATAGCCTGTTTTACAGCAATAATTTACCCGACAGTCTTCTCAGGACCAATTCATTTATCCTAATGGCGTATTGTGCTCCCAGCAGGCGGCTTCTGGCTTCCACAGCTTGTAACTGGATATCGCGGAATTCAACGGCACTGATATTTCCCAATTCGAACCGTTTTAAGGCTATGTTCACGTTTTCATCTGCCTGTTCCTGGCTATCGCGCTCCAGGCGCATCACATTGAGCGCCAATTGATACTGCTGATAGGCCTCAGCGATAGCCGCCCGATTAGCCAGCGCTGATTGCTGGTTTGAAATCTCGGAATTTCTTTGTTCTATTTCTCTTACTTTCAGGTTATTATAGTCACGCAGACCATTAAACAGATTGAAATTCACAAATACGCCAACTCCGGGCCCATGGGTTTGATTGGAACGCAAGAGACCGGCATCGTTAGTAGATTTATTGAAATCATACCCGGCATATATACCTGCCTCGGGCAACATAAACGAACGGGCCACCTTTACCTCCTGGAGTGCCTTATATATATTCTCCCGGGCAATCAACAAATTCACATTGAACGATTCAGCGGATTCCAAGAGATTGTTCAGTATCAGGGTGGAATCTAATGGAATGCTGGTTGCAGTCGCCATTTCCTCAAAAACATCATGCGTCAACAGTAAATTCAGATTGGTCTTTAAATTGGCTATGGTACTGACCTCATTCATTACCTGTACACTATCTGCATTCCAGTCAATCAATGCCTGCAATACCTCCTGCTTGCTGGAACTCCCGATAGCCTTTCGTTTTGCTGCCAGGTTGTGGCGAAGCTCCGAAATGGACAACGACTCGCGGTATACCTCCAACAACTGTGTACGCTGGACAATTTGATAATACAGGTTAGCCAGCATCAGTATGGCTTCTTCCGAAGCTGCTCGCAGGTAATAGGCGCTAAGCCGTTCATGCGAATCTAAAATTCTCTTGGTGGCAAACATGCGAAAACCGTCAAACAGAGTCCAGTTTAGCATTACCGAGGCAAACATGGCATCGTTTTTTGCTCCATCTACCTGCTGGACCCTATCATCAAAAAACCTCTGATCGGTATTATTGGAGGAAGATTCATAATTGAATCGGGCATCC
>JAUIKU010000258.1 GCA_030430675.1 Bacteroidia bacterium
AATTCATAAGGAATATCAAAAATATTGTGAGTTTCTGGAATTCAAAGGATTGATCGAGAAGAATGTTGAGCATTTCACGCTGGAAGACACACAGGGTGTTACCGGTTTGAAAGCGCTTCGTATCACGGTGAAACCCGATCTGATGGAGCCGGTAGGCACCTCCGAGATCGAGGAAATAATATCCAGCTTACAGAAGTAGCTACCTAATTCTTATTTGCTGTCCCGGTAACAAATCGGAAGATGATATATGATTCAGTTCTTCCAGGGTTTGTACGGTGGTTTGGTACCTCTGTGCCAGCCTGAACATGTTGTCTCCGGAAATAACCGTATGAATGCGCTCTTTTTCACCGGAGTTGTTTTTATCCGGCAGGATTAACACGCTATCCAGCAGCTGTTGATCAAGCGCTGCCGGAAGCCGAACTGGTTGATAGGGTTTTAGTTGTTTGCTCTTTAAGCCATTCCAGGCCATTATCTGATTTTCTCCAAGTCCGGTTATATCCGCAATCATCGCCAGGGTTACGCCTGGCTTTACCAGGTAGGTCTGTAGTGACGATCGATACTCAATTCCCTCTATTCTTACTTCCACCCGCCTATTTAGCTGACGACCGGTAGCGCTACCATTATCGTGTGCCGGCAGTTCTTCGCCATAGCTTTTGGTTGAAATATCCACTATTTCCGTTCCGGATCTGATAAAATCCGCCGCGGATATGCCTCTCTTCATTCCAAGGCCCTGGTTGTAGGATTCACTGCCGATGTTGTCAGTGTGACCTTCAATGATGACCTTCACCGGGGTAGCACTTTCCGCTATGGCCTGCTTTAATTCATCCAGGGCCTTCGCCGCTTCAGAACGCAACGAGTGCTTGGCAAAATCAAAATAGATCTGAGTGGCAGCAAGTTTTTGTATCACCGGCACAGATTCATTTTGATCCAGGATCTGGCCAAGCTCTGACGGTACCTCCGAAATAGTTTCTTTAACCGGACTGGTGAAGTTCTGAATGGCCATTCTACTGTCACTCTGATACTCCAGGTTCATCTGCGGTTTGCCCATCATACGCTCCACTCTATCCCTCTCCAGTGGGGTTAAATCCCTGATAAACGCGAGTTGATGGGGTTGGTACGTTTGTTCCGGCTCCCATCCGGTAGCTACCAGTTCATCAACAATTTGGCGTTGTGGTTCGCTGAGTTCCAGATAATACCATTGGTCTGTAGCCTGCTGATGTGGCAGATATCCCCCCGTTTCTGCAGTCAGTGATATTTCCTGTGTTTGTTTTTCTACCAAAGAAGCCAACCTGGCAATTCTGAGCTGGTGACCGGGACTAAGTGCATTAAAGTAGTAGCTGTCCTTAGGGGTTAATAATGGCAACGTAAACAATTGCCGGTAAAATTCGTCGACAATCCTGGCTTCCATTTCAGGATCCGGGGCTTCATGCTGTTCGTCGATAAATTCCTGTAACTGTTGTTGTAGTTGCCTGGTGTCCGCTTCTTTCCGGCTTATACGATCCAGTTGTTGCTCCAGCATAAGTTGCTGGGCCGATAGCTCTTTCTTCAGCTGTACCTCAAACGGGAGACCGGATGCTTCGAATGTTGCTGATAAATTCGCCTTTAATGCCTCTCTAATCTCTGTGAAGGTTTGTGAATTGCTTTTTTCATCGGCAGCTTGAAGTATTGTTCCTGATCCAGAAAGTTGAAACTGAGAAAGAAGCGTGGTTTTGGTTGCTTCGTTTAAATCGGGATGGGATTCGATTAAAGCAATAAGTGCTGACTGATGGACACCATCGCGGGATTCCGGACTTAAATTTTCATAGAATAATAGTTGTGAAGGGCCCAGTTGAGCCACTGACTCACGGTACTCGCCGGCTCTGGACAATTGGTATTGAAAGCTGTCATCATCCAGTTTTTCCCCATTTAGATCCCGTTGGTTCTGCTGATACTTGGCTACTCCCTGTTGATGCTTTTCGTTTAATGACTGCGCTAATGAATTAAGCGATTTTAGTTGCACTTTGGTTTCTATACGCTCCTTGTTTGAAGGATCGGTGGTGTATTCTTTTTCTTCTGAACTCAATCTTGCCAGTGTTTCCCTGCTACCTTCCACCCTGGCATTTAAGATACGGTCGATGATGGCTTTTTCCGACGCATCAATACTCTGATAATACTCCCAGTCCAGCTTCTCCTGTGTGGTCATGTGGCTGTCGTCCGCCAAACCCTCAAGTTGGCTGGCCCTGCGCAGTGCCAGCCTTTCAATGGTGGCCTTGGTGGCAATATCCAGTTTTTGGTAATACTTGGCATCGTCCGGAGATAGTGTGGAAAGCCCTGATTGATTGGATTCGCTTTTCCTGGCGGAGAGAATCCGCTCCAGCCTGGCTCGTTCTTCTGCTGACAGGTTATCATAGTAAAATTGATCTTCATCCCGAGTAGCATAAAGGTTGCTGGCATCATTATCCCTGATCCTGGATCTCAAACGGGAACCGGTAGCGGATTCCTCCAAATATTCAGCCAGGTCCTGATTTGGGTCGGGAAAATTGAATGTATAAATATCAAACTTTCCTGCCCCGCCAGGCCGGTTGGATGATAAGTACCCTCTACCCGGTACTACAGAAAAAAAACTATCATCGTAGCCCGAATTAAAGGGCGTTCCCAGGTTCTGTATCTCGCTGCTGGCGCTGGTAAAATCCTTGGCCATAAATATGTCCATACTCCCGATCCCCGGATGTCCGTCTGAGCTGAAAAACAACAGATTGTCTCCATAGCAAAAAGGGGAAACCTCATTGAAAGGTGTATTTATATTCCCAGGCAGCGGCTGGGGTGGCTGCCACTCTTCGGCATTGGTGGAGACGGTAAACCACAGGTCATTTCCACCTGATCCTCCTGGGCGGTTGGAAACGAAAATCAGGGTATCGCCTCCAGCGGTTAGTGTAGGATGCTTGTTGTCGAACCCGGGTGCATTCACATTTTCATTGAGCAAGGTCGGCTTCCTCCAGGATCCGTTTTCCTTGAATATGACATACAGCTTACAATAGGCATTACCTTCATGGCAACTGGTAAAATAGTATTTATCTCCGGCAGAGTTGTAGGTTCCCACACCATCGCTGAACTTAGTATTGGTTCGGTCGAAATGATCAGAAGAATTTTCCTGTACCCAATCATCTCCCTGGTTCTTATACCTGAAATTATCTGTGAAGTAATCCCCGAAACGATTGTCAACCAGGCTCCCCCGCACTCCCTTTCGCCCGGAAGTGATGCTCAGGACATCATCGGCTGCCACCGCCGCGTAATCATTGTAGTGGGAATTCACGGGCTCCGGCATTATCTTAAAGCCGATGTCGATCCAGCTCTTACCCAGCTGTTCAATAGCCCAAACGGATCCCTCCATTTCTATTTTAGCCTGATTCAACAATGCGGTTTTCTCAGGGTCGGGAATCAGTGAGCTTTTGTTATTGGTTTTGATAAACCGGTCAAAACCATCCCGGGCATTTTTGAAATTACCCAATGACTTTTGCATTTGCGCCAGGTAAAACTGAGATAAAGGGTATGATACTTCATCCAGTTCCATGGCCTTTTGGTAGTAATTTGCTGCCATGAAGTAGTCGAAATTTGCCCGGTAACTTTGTGCCAATCGGTAATTCGTCCGGGCATCTTCCGGTTGTAGTGCTACCGCAACCTGGTAATACTGGGCAGCGGTATGGAATTGCTCCTTTTCAAAGTAGTCGTCGGCATTTTTGAGTAAATCATCAAGAGCCTGGGGAAATGCCGGGATTTGAAAAAACAGCATGATAAAAAGTGTAAAACAAGCAGAGCAATTCCAGCATGGCGCTTTACTTGAACTACGGGACGCGGATAATAAAAAATGCCCGGCAGCTTGATTCATGTCCGTTAAAAATACCAATTATCAACTTATGATTAAAGGAGCGGGGTTGAAAACCGTCGCAATCCCTTTCCTTTATTTATTCTATATGATATAGATGCTTCTACAGCGCCACTACCTCCGGTAAACTGTCGCAAAGAAGAGTTGTTGAAATCATAGCTGAACCCAAAACTCATGTTGCGGGTTTTCATTCCCACCGAAATAATGAAAGCATCCTCAAACCGGTACCAGGTTCCCAGTTGCATCTTTAGTCTATTGGACCTTGACCGGGGTCCCATCAATTGATAAGTCAGGTACATGCCAGTATTCAGCTGCTGGCTGTTGTGCTGTTTCATATACAGCACGTTTGGAGATAAGGTGATTTGGGCAGACATTTTAAAGTTCAAGCCACCATGTATTTTATACAGGGTTGGCAATGGACTTTTAGTATCCGACTGGTCCAGGAGCGACTCGTCCGGCTGATTTAGGTTGGATGCGGCTACTCCCACAAAACCACTTACTCCGGATCGCAACCTTCGTTTTCCCTGGTCAAAATACCAGACGGCACCGGCATGGATCACCGGAAATGTGGTCCTTTCGGTTCCCAGGTCCAGTGAAGGGGTTATGTTTGCATCAAAGCCAATATAGGGATCGTATTGTGAACCCCACTGCAGGTTGCTGAAGTTGATTCGTTTACTTACAAACCCACCTTGCATACCCACTGAAATCATTTGAGAGCCATCTTCCTTAAGGAATAAGTTGTAGGCACCACTTACCACGTAGGAACTGGTTTGGAAATTATTGGACTCTCCTGCCATTTCGTGGTAAACCGACATTCCTATACCCCCCCGGTGTTTAAACTGACTGCCTTTCTCCAGAATTGGATAGACCATAGAAAACTGGGCGATCTCAAACGGCAAATCAAGGGATTTCCATTGCGATCGGTAATTCAAACCGAAGTACACGTCTGATTCCAACCCGGTCATGGCGGGATTCAGGTAAAGTGGATTGGCATAATATTGTGAAAAATGCGGATCCTGCCCCTGTACTCTGGCCAGACCCAGGATCAGCAAAACCGTGACCACAAAACAAATTTTCGTTGCTCTCACCTGATAATCTTTATGGTCCCCTGTCTGCTAAATGGTTTGCCGCTGACAAACTTACCTGCCAGGGTATAGTGATAAACGCCTACGGACTCTTCTTCACTTGCGGACTCACCTGCCCAACCCACTGTATTGGCTTCTATAAAAGAATTGGTTTCATAAACCAGCAACCCCCATCGATTGTAAATCCGAAACGAAAAGCCATCTTCTACAATTTGCTGACCATAAACTTTTACCACCTGATCTTCAGAATCCGGAGCTGCCGGTGATAGGGCATTGGGCACGTACAGCGCTCGTTCCTCGGCAAACCCTTCTATCGCAATGGCCAGGATATCCCCCGCTTCTACCGGTAATGAACTGGTCACCTCACCGTCGGACAAAGTTCCGCTAAAAACCGATTGTCCTAAAGTTGCAAATCTGCCTCCCAATGAATCCGCTCTGGCAACCACTATATCCTGCGGATCCACATCCGTACCCAGGGATTCATCCGGGCCCACCTTTACCCGTATCTGTGAACCCTGGTAATCACCCGATTGCTGAGTAACCTGCCAGTATCTGGTATCCGATACTGCCAGCAACTGCAGAGGGATTACCGGATCTGCATTGGGTTGATCAACCGAAACCCCTACTACCGGATCTGTTCCACTAACATTGACCAGTTCTGCAGGGCGAAAATTTCCTTCAGAACCAATGGGGTAGTATTTATACCCGGTACCCTGATGAAACAGGATTCCTTCCACATAAGATAGCTCCGATCCTCCGGTAACGGTTCCTGCCGCCTGGATCAAAAACACATTTTCTGCCGGAACCAGCACCCGTCCGTCGATAAAGTCCAGGGTATCCTGTACTTTGATAGAAGAGGTGATGTTCTTTTCACCCCCGCCGTCAAAAGTGAGCTGATATACCTCACCATTGTGGCCGATATTCTGACTGCTGGTGCCATTGAAAA
>JAUIKU010000023.1 GCA_030430675.1 Bacteroidia bacterium
ACCATATGGGGTTGAAGGTCCACTGCCACCTATCGGACTGGATTCATCGATCTCGGATTGAACTTTAAAGGTATGTTCCGATCCGCTATCCAAATAAACTATGAAAGCATCTCTAAAGTCCAGCCAGATACCAGCTGGTTTTTGACTCGTTTTCATGGGTTAACAATTGAAATTAGAAATATCTCTAATTTACCAAATTTTGTATTGTAGCGATAACGTCCTGGGATAGCTCTACGGACCCCGCTGCCACTGTTTCCTGTAGCTGATTGGCATTTCTGGCACCTACTATAGCTGAGGTAACTGCTGGCCATCGCAGGGTCCAGGCGATGGATAACTGAGCCAGAGTAATTCCCAGATCAGCGGCAATTGGTTTTAAGTTTTCTACCAGTTCCAGGTTCTGAGATAGCTTTGGCTCGTTAAAATTCGGGTCATTCCTGCGATGGTCACTGTGGGCAAGGCCCTCCAGGCGTTCCCGGGTAATTTTTCCCGTAAGCAGCCCCTTGTACATGGGACTATAACAAACCACACCTATATTGTGCTTGTCACAGTAGGGCAGCAAATCTTTTTCAAAATCAGGTTTGATCATGCTGTACGGAGGTTGCAATGACGCGGGCTTCTGTATAGGACTAATCCTTTCCAGTTGCTCCACGCTGTAATTGGAAACTCCTATGTACCGGACTTTGCCCTCTTTGACCAGTTCGGTCATGGTCTCCCAACCTTCTTCAATTTGCTCTTCGGGTTCAGGCCAATGCACCTGGTACAAGTCGATAATTTCTATATTAAGACGCTTTAGACTGTTCTCTACTTCCTGACGAATACTGTCCCTGGTTTGAACCTTGACAATATTTCCATCCTCATCCCAGTTCCTGGCACATTTCGTGGCAATAATGGGCTTTTCCGACATACCTTTTAGCGCCTTACCCAGAACTTCTTCCGCATGCCCCAATCCGTAGACCGCAGCAGTGTCAATCCAGTTGATGCCGCTGTCAAGGGCCTGGTGAATAGCGGCAATGGATTGCTCATCATCCTGGGGGCCCCATCCAAACTTCCACCCGGCACCACCCTGCGCCCAGGTACCCAGTCCAATTACCGTTAAATTAAGATCGGAGTTTCCAAGTCTTCTGGTTTTCATAAGAATCAGTGAGTTATGAATTAAAGATGTTCTGGTTGTTGGCTTAAACTTATAATTTATAACTCATAACTTATAACTATCTGACGTCATCGTATCCGATCACTTCAATTCCCAGTTCTTTGATCAGTGCGGTGATTTCGGGATTGGTCAGTGCTTTGGTTTCAGCGTCCCGGTCCGCACCCACATTTTCATAACCGACGTGGTGCACGCTCCTGGTCTCTTCGTTTTCATAAGCGGGATGACTGACGGTGTAATATTTACCTGGTGGTAGTTCCTTAAGCACTTTTTTTAAGCGTTCCAGTTTTTGCTGTTCCGTGAATTCATTGCCGGTCCAGGAGGGCAGACGCTCAAATCCATGATCTTGAAGAGATATTTCCAACTGGTACTCCTTGGCCAGCTTTTTGGCAATTTCCGCCACCTGGTCGTCCATATTGGTGCAACCCATGTGACCGGTAAAATGAGTTACCTGGGGAATTCGTTTCAAGGCCATCTCAATTTGAGCCCTTAGCTCATCTTCTACCTCTTCCAGCTTCCAATTGTGATCTTTAAGTGCATTACCCGGATAATTTTCATTGGGCCAGATCATAGGATAGAAGTAGCCATTCTCATCGACCAGGGAAGGTGCATAGGTCAAAGGCTTCCATTTGAGGTAGCTCCATTCACTGGTCAATGCCAGGTGGACACCCACATCCAGTCCCGGGTTTTCATTTAGCATTTTTACAGCTTCCTCAAACCACGGCCCCGGGACAATCACTTCCACCGAGCGAACCACTCCTTTTTTATAGGCATCAATATGTGCAATATTGGCTGAATGGGAAAACCCCATATCATCCCCTCTGAAAATAATTTGTGTTTGAGCATGCATTGCACTAAACAATAATAAGCTGCTTATTATCAGGTAGAAACCTTTCATAGTTTTAATATTATTCGATAAGTCTGGTCTGCTCCAGCTGGCTGCTGTCGTTTCATTGCCACCAGTCAGAACCTGTTAGGAAAAACCGGAATAAGTTCATCATTATTGGCAATCACCACAAATCTTTCGACGCTTTTATTTTTGATTATTGCTCACTGGAGCCACCGAGGCACACAGCTGGTTGCTCGTTGAATCCCAAACAAGAAATACAAATGATTAAAGCGGATTTAGGCGGTTTTATTAGCATGTTCAAATATTATAAATATATTGCAACACACCATCCTGTGCTTTATTGGACATATCACATCCAAACCGGGGCCTGAATAACTTGCAGGAAGCTCAGGCAAGTATGCAGTACCGGTTTTTATTATTTTATCACTATGAATTTCCTGAAGCTTACTTTACATCCCTTAGGAGCACTTCTAGGTTTGTCTCTAATATTCAGTTGCTCGGACAAATCTGATGTTAACTGGCCGGTTTACCTGGGTGACTACGGTTTTTTTAATGATACGGCGGGCACCGAGATCAACAAAGACAACGTATCCGACCTGCAGGTGGCATGGACCTACCAGGGGGGAAAAGCCGACCCCGAAAATCGTTCTCAAATTCAATGTAATCCACTGATCGTTGACGGTGTGCTTTACGGGAGTACCGCCAGTCTTAGGTTCATTGCTTTGAATGCAGCCACCGGGGAACTGATTTGGACCTATAACCCTTTTGATTCGGATTTTCAGAATTTTGGTATGGGAGTGAATCGGGGGCTGATTTTCTGGGAGAGCCCCGACAAACAGGAACGCCGGTTGTATTTTGCTGCCGGACCTTATTTGCATTGTGTTAATGCAGACGACGGTAAGCTGGTCAGCAGTTTTGCCGAAGGAGGCAAGCTGAGTCTCAATACCGGACTTGACCGTGACGTGGAGGATCGGTTTGTACTATCAAATACCCCGGGGGTAATCTTTGAAGATAAGATCATAATCGGTACCCGGGTAGATGAAACCAGCGGTGCCGCTCCCGGCCATATCAGGGCTTTCAACATCCATACCGGTGAGAGAGCCTGGATCTTTCATACCATTCCTCATCCCGGTGAATACGGACATGATACCTGGCCTGAAGAGGCCTGGAAGGAAATTGGTGGAGCCAATGCCTGGACAGGAATGGCGTTGGACCCCAAGCGGGGATATGTGTTTGTGCCCACCGGCTCCGCCTCTTACGATTTTTATGGGGCAGATCGCCACGGACAAAACCTGTTTGCCAATAGTGTGTTGGCACTGAATGCCCGTACCGGGGAAAGAATATGGCACTTTCAAACCATACATCACGATATCTGGGACCGCGATTTACCGGCGCCCCCCAATCTGGGAACCATAACCATCGATGGCCAGCAGCGGGATGTGGTAATCCAGATCACCAAAATGGGATTTATTTATGTCTTTGACCGTGATACCGGTGAACCGGTGTTTCCGGTAGAAGAGGTACCGGCTCCCGAATCGGATATGCCAGGTGAAATGGCCTGGAAGACTCAGCCGGTTCCGGCAGTAATGCCCCCATTTATACGTCAGCAGTACCACCGGGACCAGGTTACGGATATTTCAGGTGAAGCCCAGGAGTATGTGTTGGATGTGTTATCAAGGACCCGCTATGGAGATCGCTTTTTACCTCCCACCGAACAGGGGGGGATCGTCTTTCCCGGTTTCGACGGCGGTGGTGAATGGGGAGGAGCAGCCTTTAATCCCAAGACCCGGACGCTGTTTGTCAATGCCAATGAGATCCCCTGGATCATGACCATGGTGGAGGTAAAGGACGATGCTACCACCAATGTTGGCCGGGGAGCAGGCTTGTATACTCAATTTTGCGCAGGTTGTCACGGTGCCGACCGGCAGGGAGGGGATTTTATGGGCAAAGTGCCCTCTTTGGTGGGACTCAAAGACCGTTATGACCAGGATGGATTTGCCAGTACTATAAAGAATGGCAGGGGCGCTATGCCCGCGTTTGCCTGGTTGAGGGACTACCAGGTGGAAGACCTGGCCGCCTATTTGCTGGAACTGGAAGAAAAAACCACCACTGCCGCCAGGGACCAGGGACATAATTACGATAATCCAAAAAAATATACCACCACCGGCTACATCAAGTTTAAGGATCATGAAGGTTATCCCGCCATAAAACCGCCCTGGGGTACATTGTCTGCGATTGATATCGAAAATGCTGAAATTAAGTGGCAGGTGCCATTTGGAGAACACGAAGAGCTATCCAGGCGTGGTTTACCCGTTACCGGCACTGAAAACTACGGTGGTCCTGCCATCACTTCCAATGGGTTGCTGTTTATCGCAGCCAGTCAGGATGAGAAATTCCGGGTGTTTGACCAGGAAAATGGCAAGATACTATTTGAAACGGAGCTTCCGGCAGCAGGATATGCCACTCCCAGTATCTATACAGTGGATGGCAGGCAGTTTGTGGTGATTGCCTGTGGGGGTGGGAAGCTGGGGACGAAATCCGGTGACTCCTATGTGGCGTTTGCATTGCCTTGATGGCCGGTTTGCAGTTTGCAGCAGGCAGTATTTAGCTTTCTGGCAATGGACCAGTAAATCTAAGATCTAAGATCTTTAACTATCCCGTGTTTCTGTTAGCGCCTGCTATGGCATTGATGGTAAGCAGCAGATCCAGCTGTATTTCTTCCGAATGACCATTTAACTTTTCACTGCGCCATTTTTTAAGCAATGCCACCTGCTTCCGGTGGAGAGTATCCATCAGACCGGCCCTCAACCTGGTAGAATAGAAATGGTTCTTGCGCCTTTCCTTAAAACTTTTCCCCAGCAGGTCTTCCATGTACTTGCGCACCAGGCCGAGTTCCTTCAGGAAATTTTTGAGAAAGTTATCTCTAAGAGATTCATCTTCAACGAGTTCTGCATAAAGTTGCATAATTGATTCGTCAGTAGCAGCCAGACTGGTATCTACATTGGTAAACACGTACCTCAGAAAAGCATCGCTTTTTAGCGCCTCCTTTAGCTCACCATAGTATTCAGGCTGTTCCAGCTTCATTTTCTCCAATGCCGATCCCAATCCGTACCAACTGGTCATATGGTAGCGTGACTGGCTCCAGGAGAATACCCAGGGAATGGCTCTTAACTCCTCCAGGGTACTGGCACCGGTTCGCTTGGCGGGACGAGATCCGATCTTGCTGGTCTCGATGGCGTCAATAGGAGTTGCCATTCTGAAAAAAGAGACAAATCCATCGGACTTAATCAAAGCTTCATACCTTTTTTTGCTCTCTCTGGCCAGCCATTCAATAAGCTCTGCCTGTGCATGAAATTTTCTTCCGTTTTTTCTGTCCAGTAAGGTTTTAGATAGTGTATTGGCCGCCAGCAGCTCTAAATTATAGGCGGCATTGACCTTGTTGGCATATTTCTGGGCAATGGTTTCACCCTGTTCGGTTAAACGAATGTTGCCGTTGGGTGACCCATCTGGCAGGGCCTTGATAAAGTAGTGAGTGGGCCCGGCACCCCGGCTTATGGAACCTCCCTTGCCGTGAAAAAACCGGATGTCGATACCGTAACGTTCGCCGAGTTCTATCAGTTTGAACTGGGCTTTGTACAGGTGCCACTGACTGGCAATGATACCGCCGTCTTTGTTGCTGTCGCTATATCCCACCATGATCTGTTGCAGAGGACGCTTAAGACCCAGGGTTTCCTGTTGATATTTTAACGAACGAATCACCAGAGGAGAGGCAAAATATTCTTCCATGATCTCCGGCCCGTTTTCCAGGTCTTCAATGGTTTCCAGCAGGGGCACCACATGCACCTTGGATACCAATCCGTTTTCACTCATAAAAGTCAGTCCTGCTTCCCTGGCCAAAAGATACACTACCATCAGGTCAGAAAAAGAACGGGTCATGCTTACGATAAAGGAGCCCAAACAGTTAAAACCGTATTTGGAACTGTGCCTTTCTACCGTGCGATAGCACTCCATAACCGTACGAGCCTGATCGTCCAACTCTGCCAATGGATGCACAAAAGGTCTGGCAAACTCCAGTTCCTGTAATAAAAATGCAGTGCGTTTTTGCTCACTCCAGCTGTCGAAGGCTGTTTCTTTTAGATGTGCTGCCTTAAGCAATTGGGTCACCGCTTGTTCATGAAAAGCGCTGTTTTGTCGAATGTCCAGGGCTGCCAAATGAAAACCAAACACCTCTACGATTCTAATGGCCTCTTTTACATCGTCATAAGCCACGGATTTAGCCCCGTAGTCCAGTAATTCTTTTTGCAATAATCTCAGGTCTTCAATTAAATGGGAGGAATGACGGTAACTGCCCGGTTGCTCTGATAGTCTGGTTGCATGTCCACGTTCAGTATCCACTGGTAATTTGCTGATCATCAAATGAATAAGCTGCCTAAATGCTTCTCCTTTATTGCGTCGCAAGGTGCCTGTGCCATCCTCTCCCAGTTCTTCACGCAGGGTAGCCACCCGCTTTTGGTAGACCTCCGAACAATGGTGTAGTTCACGGCTGAAACTGAGTCTGCGGACCAATACCATCAGCTTTCTGCGAATGACCACAAAGGCGTTAAGTCTCAGCGACAACAGGGTTTCCTGGGTAACCTGGGCGGTTACCAGGGGGTGCCCGTCGCGGTCACCTCCCACCCAGTTTCCAAAAGTGATTCTGGGGTAGGCGTGTTCTTTTTTAATAGTTTCCCCTTGTCCTGCCAATACTTCGGCAGCTTGTTCCAGGCGTCTGTCCAGAATTGGGATCACTTCCGGGAATACATTTACCAGGTAGTGCAGTGCGTTGCGAAACTCGGCGGATATATCCGGTTTTTCCAGGTAGATCTCACCGGTTTTCCACAGCCGGTACAGGGAAAGCTTGATGTTGTTGCGAATGTCTTGTTGCTCCTGGTGGGAATACATGGAGTTTTCCAGGAGTACCAGCAGGAGGTAAAGTTCCCGGTGGTGCTCCAGTACCGTAGCCCGTTTGGCCTCGGTGGGATGGGCCGTTAATACCGGTTCAACTGAGATGTGCTTCAGTTCCTCCCATATGTCGTCCATGGATACATCCTGGGATTTGAGATCTTTCAAATTCCGGGCCCACAGGCCTTTTACCCCGGAAAGATCTCGGTTCTCCTCGGACCTTCGCGCCTGGACCGCATTGTTGATCTCTACCATATTGATCAGTTGAAAGATCAGAGAGTAAAGCTGTACCAACTTGGAAACCACCGGCTGGTCTTTGGAATCAGCGCCATTGATCCAGGGAATGGCATCGGCCATTTCAGGTTCACCATTCTCGCGTAATACCTCCGCCAGCGCCTCAAGCAAGAATCGCAAGTCGCGGTAGGGTTTTCCAATTTCCCGCTCCATTATTTCTAAAGTGATCTTACTTGATTCCTCTCCCATAGTTGTCATATTTGAGTTACTCAACAAAGTGTTGAAATTAAATCATATTCCTTTTTCCGTGAAGTTATCTGGTGATTTTTGTGGGAACTATCGCGCTGAAACAGGCTCACATTTCACACTTCAGCACAAACGAGGTGAGAATAATGCTAACATTTCGTAATTTATAGAAGACTAACCCATCATAGCGGTCTGATGCTGGTATACATTTCCCTTGAAACCAAATCCTATTTTTTATGAAGTGGTATTTATACATAATATGTCAGACGAACGCTCTAGTGCTTTTATCCCAGGCAGAAATTCCGGACACCTTTAATCAGGCCATGATGCTCGCCGCGGGAGATGATCTGGAAAATGTCGCCGGCAGTCCCTATTTATACCAGGAGTTTAAACCCGGAGATATTTACTATGGAGGAAAGAATAAAATTGAGCAGATACCTTTGCGACTGGATATTTACCGGGACCGGCTGGAATACCGGGATAAAAAAGGTACGGTTATGGCTTTTAGTAACCCCGACAGGATGGACCGGATTGTTATCGGAGATGAGGTCTTTGTTTATCTTCCCAAAGGACAGGCTTACAGGGTCTCGGGATTTTTGAAACAATGGAATGCCAACTTGCCATCCCTATTGACAAAAATGCATATCAGTTTCAAGCGGGGGGAAGAGAAAAAACCTTTTGATCTGCACGATCCCAAACCGGACCGACTGGAACGTGTGGCGGATAATCATTTCATATTGAAAAGCAATGATGAAATTGAAAAGGTTACCTCCGTTAAAAAGTTGATCAGATACCTGGGATCACATACTGAAGAACTAACCGAATATGCCAAAAAAGAAGCCATCTCCGCCAAGGAGCCTAATGAACTGGCAAAACTGGTCAACTATTACTTACAATTGGAATCACAGTGAATAGGCAGGATTATATGAGACGTTTGGTTATGCTGGCTTTGTCTTCATGGTTGGTTTTTTGTTCATCTCCTGAACAAACCCGGGAGCAGCCGTTCAGGCCTAATATCATTTATATCTATACGGATCAGCAGCATGCCAATATGATGAGTTGTGCCGGCAACAGCTGGCTCAGTACTCCAGCCATGGATTACATTGCTGAAAACGGTATTCGGTTTACCAGGGCCTATACCACCAATCCGGTGTGTTCACCGGCCAGGGTGAGTTTGATCACCGGACGGTTTGCCAGTGACTTCAGAGACAATGATGGAAATGTGGTGCGTGAAAACCGCGGCAGTATGCGTATTCCGGTGATACCCCAGGAAGTCAGAGAAACTACCATTGCCGCTTTTTTAAAACAGGTGGGCTATGACCTGGTTTACGGAGGAAAAGAGCATTTGCCGAAAGGACTGACTCCAACCGAACTGGGCTTTTACGACATCACCGATAATGAGCGCTCCGAGTTGGCAGCTAAGACAGTGGAGTATATTGGTCAGCAACATGACCGTCCCTATTTCATGGTGGTTTCTCTGATCAATCCGCACGACATCTGTTATATGGCTATCAGGGATCATTCTGACCCGGAAAATCCGCTATTACTTCGCGGCAAAACGGAACTAGAGACGCTTGACTGGGCACTACAGTACCCTGACAGTGTGACTGAGGAGGTGTTTTATGCCAGGTATTGTCCCCCGGTGCCTCCAAACCTCGAACCCCAGGAAGATGAGCCCCAGGCCATAAAGAGTATGCTGAATCTTCGTGATTTCAGGGTAAATGCCAGGGAGAATTACACCGACCAGGATTGGCGAAGACACCGGTGGGCCTATTGCCGGCTCACCGAACGGGTCGATGGTCAGATCCAATTGATTCTTGATGCCTTGAAACAAAGTGGCCAGGAAGAGAATACATTAGTACTGTTCTCCAGCGATCACGGTGACCTGGACGGTGCCCATCGTATGGAACACAAAACCGCCTTTTATGAAGAGTCCACCAATGTACCCTTCATGGCCATGTGGAAGGGAAGGATTCCTGCTGGACAGGTAGATTCGGTACACCTGGTATCCAACGGGCTGGATCTATTACCTACTTTATGCGACTATGCAGGGATAGCCGGAGCATCCGACCCCAGGGGCAGGAGCTTGCGGCCACTGTTTGAGGGCCAACCGGTGGAATGGAGGACCACCCTGGGAGTAGAAAGCGAAATAGGATGGATGGTAGTAGGGCCTGATAAGTTGAAATATATAAGATACGATATTACCGGCACGGAAGAACGACTCCATGATCTCAGCCGGGACCCTTATGAGAAAACGCATTTTACAGATCACCCCGATTACCAGGAAAAGATGGATCTGTTGAGGAAAGACCTGGAAGAAACCTGGTTCCGATCTAAGATCTGATATTTCTCACACCCACACCCACACCCACACTCACACTCAAACTCAAACTCACACTCCACCTCACACTCCACCTCAGGACAGTGCATGACACTTTTGGCTCATATTCCAGGTACTTTTAACAACGTACCAGTTCCATAAATGTGGTTCAGATTAATCAGTACGGATTAAAACCAAATATTATGTCGGGGTTTTTACTGTTAATTCGGTCGATTTTCGCACTGATCAGTCAGCTTGCTCATGTACAGCAATCGGTACAGAATACCGGATATTAGAATCTTCGTTAATGGATTAGTTTAGTATAACTCGAAAAGCCACTGATGACTCAGTGGCTTTTCTTTTTGTTGTCAAAGTTTCATGTGATGCAAATGTACAGGTAATGCGTAAGGCAATCTTTTACCTATTTTATATACTCAGCGTACTGAGCGTGAGCGCTCAAAACCTGTGGACCCTTGAATATCCTGAAGATCCGTTCAATGAGGAAGCTATGCTGGATCTGCGCGATCTGAATGAATCGGAAGCCGGTGAGAACGGATTTATCAGACTTTCTATGAATGGCAGTGGATTTGTGAATGGAAATGGACAGGAGGTTCGTTTCTGGGCGGTAAACGGAGGCGACAATGCCAGTCGCAGGGCCTTCAGGGCTATGGATGATGAAGAGCTGGCCCGGTTTGCCAGATTTCTGGCCAAAAAAGGGGTAAATATGATACGTTATCACGGTCGTCTTTTTTCAGTATCTGCGGATATAAATCAAACCAATCGCACCGAAATCGAAGATATTTGGCGGGTGGTAGCAGCCATGAAGGCTGAGGGAATTTATACCACGATCAGTCCTTACTGGCCGGGTCATGTGGAGAACATTCCACCCTCATGGGACCTGGGAGATTACAGTGGTGAAGTGCAACCATGGGCTTTGATGTATTTTGAACCCAAACTGCAGCAGGCCTATAAACAGTGGGTGGAAGACCTGTATACTGAAGTTAACCCCCATACCGGACTGGCACTAAAAGATGATCCGGCGGTTGCGCTGATACAAATTAAAAACGAAGATGGTGTATTCTTCTGGACCATACAGGGCGTAAGACCCTCGCTTCTAAAATTAGTGGAGGAAGGTTTTTACCAATGGCTGATCGA
Source organism: Bacteroidia bacterium (assembly GCA_030430675.1). Taxonomy (GTDB): domain Bacteria; phylum Bacteroidota; class Bacteroidia; order Cytophagales; family Cyclobacteriaceae; genus SZUA-3. The sequence goes on from JAUIKU010000023.1 coordinate 10,894, forward strand.
TAAATATGGCAGCATATCCCAGGCTTATTCCACCTGGAACCAGGTTGTGCTGGATGGAGACGATCCCGACAACGGGCGAATGGGACTGTATATCATTTGGGAGGCCACCCAGCAGCAGACTGGGGGCAAGAACCACCGGATAAATGATCAGATGGCCTATTACGCCCATGCACAACGCAGCTTTTATCAGGAGATGTATGATCATTACCGGGATATGGGGTGTCAACAATTGATCAACACAGTTAATTGGAAGACAGCGGACCCGGTTAAGCTTTTCGATATTGAACGCTGGACAAATACTGTAGGTGAAGTTATGGCAGTCAACCGCTATTATGATCCGCAGCATATCGGACCGAACAATGGCTGGCGCATTGAACCCGGACACCAGTACGTCGGTAGTTCGGTATTATACAATCCCGATCAGCTGCCCATCAATGTAAAACAGGTAATGGGAAAACCATTCCTGGTAACAGAAAGTGGTTGGAATCTGCCCCATAAGTACCAGGCGGAAGGCCCTTTTTTGATCGCCGCTTATATGTCATTGACCGGGTTTGATAGTTATTACTGGTTTTCACCGTCGTCAGCTGGTATTGATCCCGAACCATACTGGGATTTTGCCAATGTCGACGGTCAGACGCCCATGTTCCGGTGGACAGTATCCACTCCGGGTCAAATGGACATGTTCCCCGCCAATGCGTTGATGTTTAGAAAAGGCTATATCCAACAGGGAGATGTAATAATTCACGAGGAGCGTACCCTGCAATCGGTTACTAACAGGGAACCCCCTATAATAAGTGAGGAGAATGGTTTCGATCCAAACCGGGATGACCCGGGATTGGGAGGCGGAGGGGCTGAGACGCTAATATCGTCGTTGGCCTACCTAACCGGACCGGTGGAAGTGGATTACCAGGGAAACCCGGGGTCCACTGAAATCTCATCGGCATTGGACCAGCTTATAGACACAGAAAATGGACTGGTCACCAGTGTAACCGGAGAACTGAGCTGGGACTATAAAAATGGCATTTGCCTGCTCGACGCACCTGCGGCCCAGGGGGTTTGCGGATTTCCGGGAGATATCGAAAGTTTTGAACTGTCGGATGTAACTATTACCTCCGACAATGACTACCTGGTGGTGAATGTAGTTTCTATGGATGAACAACCCATAAAAGAATCGGAGCAAATACTGGTTCAGGTAGGGACTGTCTACCGTCCCACCGGTTGGCGAGAGGAGCCCGCCACCTTCGACTATGGGGATCAGACAGTTGAAGGGTATCGCATTACCAACGTCGGCAAAATGCCCTGGCTGGGAGAAAGATCGTCGGTAACCATTACCTTGAAAAATTCCAAAATTCGCTCCGCCCATGTGCTGGATCAGGCTGGTTATAAGAAGCAGGAGGTTCAAGTTCAGGAATTGCCTGATGATGCAGTTCGGATTTCTTTACCCGGAGATGCGACCTACCTGATATTAAATACTGACGATCCGGGGATAATAACGTCGGTTACAGCAGTTGAATGGGAAGAAATTACTGTTTACCCCAATCCCAGCAATGGCTATATTACCTTGATGGTACCGGATTCCATAACTTTTACCCATTTGGAAGTTATCGACCCGTCGGGCAGGCTGCTGAAAAAGTGGAAAACACCACAAAGCCAGTATCGGCTGGAGCTGAAAGACGGAGTATACTTCTTAAAAATAAACAATGGGACAGCAGTAGTGAAAGTTACCAGAGTGGTAGTCAGAAATTGAGTGAGATCTCTTAAGTGAGTATGTAAATACTCACAATCTATCTCATCACTTATCAAATTTTAGTAGATTATATGTTGAAACAAGCCTGGAAACCGTTGAAATTCGTTCTGCTTTTAATACTTTTTTTATCAACTCTTGCGGTTGGGGCACAGGATGAGCGACTAAGAGCAGAGCAGTTTACCACGGAAGACGGACTTACCTCCAATATCATCAGTTCGGTGGTCCAGGATAACCTGGGCTATCTGTGGATGCGCACTGAATTTGGTGTTGCTCGTTTCGATGGCTATCAGTTTGAGTCATTTGATTACGATCCCAATAATCCTCAGCGGCCCTTTCAGAAGGTATATGTGAATAATGGACTTTTCATGGACCAGCGGGGAAATATATGGCTGAATTATGAAGGCATGGGACTGAGCTTTTACGACTATTCCATAGGACAATTCAGGCATTTCAAACCCGACCCGCAGCTGTTGGAATATATCGGAAACTACGATGTGAATTGCTTCTACTCATTATCGGAGGACGAATTGTTAATTGGAACCGACAGGGGCTTATTTAAATACAATTACCCGGATGGCCAATTTACCAAGTACCCATTTGAAATCGAGTTACCGGTTAGGAGAATATTTCCCGACAATGTGGGAAACATCTGGATCGGTACTGGTTTTTTGAGAAACTATCTCAACGGGTTTGGGGCGTTTCTCTATGAAACTAAATCTGGAGTATTGCATAAAATTGGCAAGGGCGGTGAAAGAATAAACGATATATACCAGGATACCAGCGGCAGGATCTGGTTAGCAACCAACCAGGGGATAGGCAGGGTACATGAATATAGTCCGGGCATAACCGATCTTTCGAATGCCTACTATTCCATTAAAAGGTATGAACTGAATGACGGGCTTGATGCACAAAGAAACAATTTCGACGCCATTTATGAGTTCAATGATCAGGTTTGGGTTTCGGGTAACCTGGGAATAGCAAGGATTATGCAAACCGACGGTAAAGATTTTGCCTATAAAATGTATTTGGCGTCAGGTGCAATCGACAATAATTCCAGCATTTCTTTTCAAAGGATGATGCATGATAACTCCGGAAATCTATGGGCGATAAGTAATAATGCCAACTATGGATTGATCCGTTACTACCCTGAGACGGATCGATTCGATACCAACATTGAGAAGGGGCGGGATTTTGAGATGAATGAAGGCAGGCTTCTTTCCGGTTTTATGGGAAAAGACAATATACTGTGGCTGGGCACTGAGAGATACGGATTACTTAAGATGGACCTCGAGCAGAAAAGGTTTAAAACCCTGAAAGCTGTAGCAGGTGTGGAGCAACCAAAAGTATCGAATAATATTTTTTCCATAACTCCGGGGAGGGGGGATGAACTATGGTTGGGAACCGCCGGTGGTGTGGTTCACTACCGCAAAGAACAGGAGCGGTTTCAGGTATTTAACCAATCCAACACTCCTATGAACGGGAATGTTATTTATTGTTCACTGGTGGATAGCAAAGGGAATTTGTGGCTGGGACACAATCCGGACCAGGTATCCAAGATCAACACTAACACCTGGGAAAACTACCCATTCAAATATGTGATAGATGATGACACCACCGGATTTTATGCCTGGGCAATTTCCGCCATAAAGGAAGATCAGCAAGGTGATGTTTGGATTGCTTCTCACAGTGGAGGCATTTACCTATGTAGCCAGGGCACTCGTGATTGTGTCAATTACAAATTTATCAGAGACGGTCAGGACCTTAGGCTGACTACCAATACTATCGATTTTGACAGTCAACAAAGGTTGTGGATCGGAACTACCTTTGGGTTGTATTATTTGGAGCGGGAATCAGACCAGCTGGTAGAGTTTGAAGCTTATGAGGGCGAAAAAAAATTCCGGGAGGCGATTACGGTGATATCGGAAAGTTCCTCTGGGTTTTGGCTGGGTACGCAATCCGGTGGACTGGTTAATCTTAATCTTGAGGAAGGCAGTATTGTGCGTTATACCCTGAAAGATGGATTGCCGGGGAATACTATCAATGGCATTCTCAAGGAAACCGATAATGTGCTTTGGTTAAGTACTAATCACGGGATAAGCAGGTTCGACATTGTCAATCATAGTTTTACCAACTATTCCATCGATGACGGTCTGCCTACCAATAATTTTAACATGAACAGTGCCTATAAAGATCAAAATGGCATCATGTATTTTGGCAGCCTGGATGGAGTAGTTTATTTCAACCCGGAAGACATCCGGCCAAATCCTTTTCCGGCAATACCAATTATAACCGGAATTCAATTGTTTAACCGCGAGATAAGTGTAGGTGACACCATCAACAAGCAAGTAGTTCTGGAGCAGCCGGTGCCACTACTGGATAAAATTACCCTGAACCATAAAAACAACATCATCTCTTTTTCATTCGCCAGTATGCACTTTGCTTCACCCGCCAATAACCAATATGCCTATAAACTGGAAAACCTGGAGGAAGACTGGAACTATGTTGATGCCCAGCGTCGGGTGGCCTCCTATACTTCGTTGCCCCACGGAGAATACCTGTTCAGGTTAAAGGCATCCAATAGTGATGGGGCCTGGAGTGATGAGGCTTCGATGGTCATTATAGTAAATCCTCCGTTTTGGAATACCAACTGGTTCAGGGCAATCCTGCTGTTGCTATTGATCTTGCTAACCTACGCATTGTTCCGCATTCGCATACGAACCATTAAAGCCAGGAATATTACCCTGAAGAAATTAGTGGCAGAAAAAACTGCGGGACTGGCCAGGCAAAATAATAAGATTCAAAAGATGGCGGATCGGTTGCACGAAGCAGACCAATCAAAGCTTAAGTTTTTCATGAATGTTTCACATGAATTCAGAACACCGCTAACCCTAATACTGGGCCCGGTTTCAAATCTGCTAAAATCTCCCCGGTTAACCAGTACCGAGAAGGAGGACGTACGGTTAATCGAACGGAACGGATATCGGCTTTTACGGCTTACTAATCAGTTGCTGGATTCAACTGACCTGGACAGGGACACCCTGAAGTTACAGGTTGCCAAAAGTGATATTGTGGCCTTCATAAGAGAGATCGCCCGGGCTTTTGAATTCAGGGCGGACAACATGGATATTGATTACCGGTTTGAAGCTAACGTACCCACGGCATTAGGATGGTTTGACGGAGATAAGATTGAAAAGATATTGTATAATCTGATATCAAATGCCCTGAAGTTTACCAGGGTCAGGGGAAAGATCCGGGTAAAACTAGCTATTGAAAACCATCAGTTGCGCTTGGAGGTGGTGGATAACGGTATTGGTATTGACCAGGCCAAGCTAGACCGCGTTTTTGAACGGTTCTACCAGGTGGAAGAGACCGATAGGAGACGTATGGGTACCGGTATTGGATTAAACCTGGCCAAGAAGCTGGCAGAAAAACATAAGGGCACCTTAAATGCTACCAGTGTGGTCGATCAGGGTACAACTTTTATACTGACTATTCCCATAGGCCAGGAAGCTTATGGACCGGATGAGAAAGCAGCAGAGCAGGTGAACGTAACCGACAGAGCATGGCAAATACAAAAGTTATTTGCCTCGGAATCCAGGACGGATACAGAACCGGTAATTCGTCAGGCTGAAATGGGAATAGTCCTTTTGGTAGAAGACAGTGTGGATATGAGGGCCTACTTAAAAAACGGCCTAAAATCACACTTTTCGGTAATTGAAGCCACCAATGGAAAGGAAGGGCTCAAGCTTGCCGAAGAGATGGTGCCTGATATTATTGTAAGTGATGTAATGATGCCCAAGATGGATGGCATGGAGTTCTGCATGCGTATTAAGGAAAATGACTTATTGAACCATATTCCATTGATCTTACTGACGGCAAAGGTAGGGGAACAGAATCAAATGGATGGATATCAGATAGGTGCCGACGATTACTTAACCAAGCCCATCGACTTAAACCTGTTGAGAGTTAGGATTTATAACCTGATCAAGTCCAGACATGAATTACGAAGTTACTTTACTTCCAGTGCGGAGCTGGTTCCGGATAAACTGGTAAATGATCGCAAGGATGAGATCTTTCTGGAAAAAGTAGTAAAAATTGTTGAAGCAAACCTGTCGGACCCCAGCCTGAACTACCAGCAGTTTGTCGATGAGCTGGGTATCAGCAAAACCAGGTTGTATGACAAAATAAATAAACTTAGCGGGTTATCCATCAATTTGTTTATTCGCAGCATCCGATTAAAAATTGCCGCCCGTATGATCAGGGACGGAGCATATAATATTTCAGAAATTGCCTACAAGGTCGGATTTTCTGATCCGGGTTACTTTTCCAAATGTTTTAAGCAACAATTTAAAGTACCACCAAAGGAATATTCGGACCAGCAGACCTCGCAGCTGACCATAAAGAGCTAATGGTTTAGTACAATTATTAAGATTCTTAGTAATTAATCTTTAATCCTTAATTACAAGGACCCTCACTTCAACAGGTATACTTGTACCTGGTTCCCAAATCCTGGTATTATTTTCCCAATTCACCCTCCATGGAAATTATTACTACTGGTTAGTAACCGGTTCTCCGGCAATTGCAATCGATTGAATAGCTTCATTTGGAATAAGTTAAAGCGGCCTACCAAAACCGAGACTCATAATGGAAAACGGCAAACAGGTTGATTCTGAGAAAACCGATAGCGGTAATAAGCTTAAGTGGATTCAACTTTTAATTGTAGTGCTGATACTAACCATACTAATAATCCAATTTTTTACCTAAACCAACGAAGCCAGAATATGAATACATCCTCTACGCTAACTACTACTGCAGACAGGTTTTCGGACTTAAACCTGCTAACAGTTGATGAGTCTTCCAAAGTCCCAAAGTATTTACAAATAGTTGAGATCATCAAATCCGATATCGACAATGGGATCTTTGGAATTGGCGAGCAGGTACCCTCTATCAATGAGACCAGCGCGGAGTTCTACTTAGCCCGTGATACCGTAGAAAAGGCTTACAGAGTGCTTAAGGAAAAGGGAATATTGAGTGCGGTGAAAGGAAAAGGGTACTATGTAGCTTCCACCGGAAAGCTGTGCAACAAACGCTGCCTGTTATTTCTGAACAACTTCAACGATGACAAAATGGCGTTTTATCAGTCGTTTAAAAGCAATATTCCGGAAAGCTGTGAAGTAGATGTACATCTGTTCAACGGTGATCCCGACCAGTTGGAGCGGGATATTATCGCTAACCTGGGCAGCTACGATAACTTTATCATATTTCCCCACCTGGACGCTATTACCGATGGCCTTCGCCGGGCCATAGCCAAGATACCCAAGCACAAGCTGGTATTCGTGCATCGTGAGTTTGAATCCTGTATGGAATGTTCGGCGGTGATTACCAACAACCGCGATGAGTTGTACCAAACCTTGAAACAGATCACCGATAAATGTCAGAAGTACCGGCATTTCCGATTGGTGTTTCCCGATAATATTTATCATAAGGAGATTTGGGAGGGTTTTGCCGATTATTGCCTGGACCATTCCATAAAATTTGATATTAAACCCGATCTTACCGGTGTGCAAATATCCACCGGTCAATTATTGATAATCAAGAACGATCAGGACCTGGCCTATGTGGTTAAATACTGCCAGGCGCATGATTTAACATTGGGGCGGGATGTAGGAGTAATTTGTTACAACGACAATTCACTGAAGGAAGTGCTGGCCGGTGGGATATCAGTGATTACTCCGGATTTTCATCAAATCGGGCAACAGGTGGCGGACATTGTTATGAGCAATGATTTTGGTAAATCAAAAGGCAATTATAAATTTATCCGCAGAGGCTCAGTTTAGCTAAGCCAATGACACTAATCGTTCTCACGGGGTGCAACCCTGTCGTGGATCACTGATTTTAAGAAATGCGGAATCACCTGACCAAGATGGCAGGCATTGGCCTCTGTGGATGCCTGCTTTTTTCCTGCAACCAGCCAACTGACCAGGACATAACCCTGCCCAATGTTATCTTCATCATGGCGGATGATTTGGGCTATGCCGACGTTGGTGCCTATGGACAGGAATTAATCCAAACCCCCAATATCGATCGACTGGCACTCGAGGGGATCAGATTTACCCAGTTCTATGCAGGTACTTCGGTTTGCGCTCCGTCACGCTCGGTACTGATGACAGGGCTACACAACGGCCATACACCGGTACGGGGCAATAAGCAATATGGCTACCAAAATGGCCAGCTTCCACTTCCGGATTCCACCAGGACGGTAGCAGAGTATCTGAAAGCAGCGGGGTATGTCACCGGAATGATCGGCAAATGGGGCCTGGGTAATCCGGGAACCAGCGGCGACCCGTTAAAGCAAGGGTGGGACTATTATTTTGGCTACACAGACCAGGTTTTGGCGCACAATTACTTCCCGGAATACCTTTGGAGGAATGGCCGAAAGGTGATATTGGAAAATACCGTTCAGTACCTGGATACCGCCCTATGGCATGATGGCCTTGGCAGTTACTCCACTGAACAAAAACAGTATAGTCACGATCTGTTTGTCGATGATGCCATCAATTTTCTGCAGAAGCACCAGCAACATCATTTCTTTCTATACCTGCCTTTAACCATCCCCCACGACAATGGAGAGCAGGCAGACTCTTTGAGGTTTGAAGTGCCATCACAAGGCATCTATAAAGAAGAATCCTGGAGTCGCAAGGAGAAGGATTATGCCGCTATGATCACCAGGATGGATGAAGGTATTGGCAGAATTGTTGATTATATTGACCAATCCGGCCTGGGAGAAAACACCTTGATATTCTTTACCTCAGACAACGGACCTATGAGAAATATGCAAACCACCGAATTTTTCAATTCCAATGGCGTGCTGCGAGGGGCAAAGAGGGATTTGTATGAAGGTGGGATCAGAGAACCTTTTATAGTGAGATGGACCGGCCAGATAGCTGCCGGCAGTGTCTCAGAGCATCTAGGTGGTTTTTGGGATGTGTTGCCAACCCTGTTGGATCTGGCCGGTCAGCCGGTGCCCGATGATACTGATGGCATATCTATCAAGCCTACCTTGCTGGGGTCCGGAACTCAGCCTGTCCACTCTTTCCTGTACTGGGAGTTTCATGAAGGTACAGGTTCACAGGCAATACGACAGGGTGATTGGAAAGGAGTAAAGCTGAATGTGAAGCAGGACGCCCAGGCTGCCTGGGAAATATATAATCTGTCCTCTGACCCGGGTGAGGAAAAGAATATTGCCGGAGACCATCCCGATAAAGCCGATGCGTTTGAGGAACTAATGAAAAAGAGCCGTACGCCGTCAGCTACATTTCCACTGGCCATTGATACCCTTTAATATATGAGACCACTACTAATAATTGCAGTTTTCACTTCCCTGGTGGTATGTTTTTCCTGCAACAATCATGCTCCCCCGGATACCCAATTGCGCCCACCCAATATTGTTTGGTTAGTGGCGGAAGACATAGGGCCGGACCTGTTGGGGTGTTATGGTGATCCCTTGTCTAAAACCCCCAATATTGACCGGATAGCGGCTGAAGGTATAACCTACCACAAGGCATATGCTACTGCCCCCATTTGTGCCCCGTCACGGTCCTGCCTGATGTCAGGACTCTACGCCACCTCTTTGGGTACTCAGCACCTGCGCTGCGAAATTCCATTTCCTGACCAACTGAAAACGTTACCGGAACAACTGAGTGCTGCCGGGTATTTTACCAGCAATCGCAATAAGACGGATTATAACTTTGATCCGGAAGGAAGGTGGGACCACTGGTCCGGAAGTTATGCACCATGGAGACAGAGAGAGTCCCCGGAGCAACCGTTCTTTAGTTTTATCAATGTCGGTCCTTCGCACGAAGGAAGTGTAAATCACGATCAGCGGTATATGGAATCCATAGCAGATATTCCCCCTGAAAACCTGGTTGATCCGGCCCTGGTGAAAGTGCCCCCATACTATCCGGATAATGATAATGGCAGGGAAGTTTGGGCCAGATACTATAATGTATTGCAGGCATTAGACCGAAATGTGGGTAAGGTTTTGGATTCCCTGGAAAATGATGGACTGGACGATGAAACTATCGTTTTCTTTTTTGGTGACCACGGGTTTGGTTTGCCCCGCTATAAACGATGGTTGTATCATACCGGGCTTCATGTTCCCCTGTTGGTGAGTATTCCTGAAAAATATGCGCACCTATTTAACGACCAGCCCGGAAGCAGCAGCGATCAGATGGTCAGTTTTGTGGATTTTCCGGCAACGGCACTCAATCTGGCGGGGGCCAGGATACCTGAAACCATGGAAGGACAGCCTTTTTTAGGTGAGTCATTGCCGGCGCCGCGTCAGTATGTATTTGGTGCCAGGGATCGTGCGGATGACATGTACGAAATGTCTCGGGCTGTTCTAAATGACCGTTACATTTATATCAGGCACTATATGCCCCATCTTCCCTATATACAATCAGGTTATATTTATTCGGATATTAAGTTTGGATTCAGAACATTGAGGGAAGCCAGAGACGGTGGCTTGTTGAGTAACCAACAGCAACAACTATGGGAACCAAAGCCGGTAGAAGAACTATACGACCTGCAAGCAGATCCCCAGGAACTGAACAATGTGGCAGATAATGCCGATTATACCGGAATTAAAGACCAGCTGCGGCAACGGTTGGACACTTGGATGATCGATCATAAGGACCTGGGCTTGTTACCAGAAGCCGGGTACATGCTGCGGTCATCTGGTTCGACGCCTTATGATTTTGCCCGCAACAGTGAAAATTTTGAAGCAGAAAAAGTATTGAAGGCGGCCAAACTGGTAGGCACAGGTGATCAAGCACAGTGCCTGGAACTGCTGGCAGACCCGGATCCGGGGGTGAGGTACTGGGCTACCATGGCTTTGATGCAATTCAATCAATTGGAACAACCTTCGGTCCGGGCACTTCAGGAAAGTCTTCATGATCCTTCTCCCAGTGTGCAAATCAATGCCGCAGAAGCACTTTGCCGGTCAGGGACCTACCCTGAGGCGGTTACAACCCTGGGGAAGTGGGTGAAAGATGAACACCCATGGCTTGCCATGCAGGCGGCCCGAAGTATTCAACTGGTAGGAGAAGATGCCAGGCCTTTGGTCCCGGTGATGTATGAAGTACTGGAACAGAATCTGGGTGAGCCGGGACAAAGATTGAAATATAAGGATTTTAACTATGCCGCATTTACCAGCTGGGCGTTGGAATGGGCGTTACAGGAGCTGGGGGAGGAGGTTGAGGTTAATTAGCAGGGCGTAGGGTGTAAGGAGCTGGAATAGGGACGAAGGACGAGGTCATGCCTTCAAGCTTTAAGACAACGCTTATGGCTCAGAGCTCAAAGTTCAAAACAAAGACCATGAAAAGTAGTATCACATTAGCTGTCATTTTTGTACTGTTTATTGCTCAGTCGTTGGCGCAGGACCAGCTTCCGGAACCATGGATATCCTATCCATCTGCCAATAACCAAACCTACGGTGTTTATCATTTTCGCAAGACATTGGAGTTGGCTGAAGTACCGGAAAAGCTGGTGGTTCATATTTCCGCGGACAACCGGTATCATCTGCTGGTAAATGGCCAAAGGGTGTGCTACGGTCCCGCCAAGGGAGACCTCATAACCTATAAATACGATGTGATCGACTTAGCTCCGTACCTCAAAAAAGGGAAAAATATATTAGCAGCCCTGGTATACAATGCCGGCAAGGACATGCCCATGTCCTTGTTTTCGGTACAAACCGCCTTCCTGCTGAGGTCCGAAGACCCGGACTGGGAACACCTTAATTCAAGCCAGACCTGGAAGGTGTATAAGAATCCGGCCTATCAGCCGGTTTCGTATTACGAAATGTTGTTTAAGGAGCGCTGGTTCTATGGTTATTACGCCTGTGGTCCCGGCGACAATATGCAGGCTAAAGCGCATCCCTGGGGCTGGGAATTGTCGGAGTTCGATGATTCACACTGGAAACGGCCCGAACCCCTTCAATTTGAAGGGAAACCACCCTGGAACCTGGTGCCACGAAATATTCCTTTTATGGACAACTTTCGTGAAAGTCCCCAATCAATACGGTTGGTTGAGGGAATTGATATGCCTTCAGGACCAAAAGAAACAATAACCATCCCTGCCAACTCCAGCACCAGCATCCTTTATGATTACGCCATGTTGACCATGGGTTACCCCGAATTGAAGGTACAGGGTGGCGCAGGAAGTTCCATTCAGGTAAAATATGCCGAGGCCTTATATGAGGAAGTCAATCTAAAGGCCCACCGGGATTCGGTGAACAACCTTACCATGTATGGCGTTTGGGATGTCTTTCATCCCGACGGACCACAGAGAACTTTCCGGCCCTTATGGAAACGGGCATTCAGATATCAGCAACTGGTGATTGAGACGGCTGACCAGCCACTTGAGATCCTGTCACTGGAATCGGAATACTCCGGATATCCCTATCGTGACATGGCTTCTTTTAAAAGCAGCGACGCCAAACTGAATAGGATATTTGAGATGTCTCAGCGTACCCTGAAAATGTGCTCTGGCGAAACTTATTACGATACACCCTTTTACGAGCAATTGAGCTATGGTGGCGACAATCGACCCATAGGAAATATTTCCTTTTATCACAGTACCGATGACCGGTTGTTTAAAGAAGCCATGAGGCTGTATCCCCAATCGGAAAACCGGGAAACCGGATTATTCAAATCCGCCTATCCTTCCAGATTCGATTTTGACATGGGGTCGTGGTCGTTGGCCTGGATACAGGGGTTATATGATTACTACATGGTCCGGGGTGACGGTGAGTTCGTTTCGGCTTTCATTCCGAATATCGAAAAGGTACTGGGGTTTTATGAAAGGCATATGGACGAATCTCTGGGTATTCTGGGTACGGTAAAAAATCAGAATTTTATGGATTGGAGTATTACCAAGGGCAGTATTCCCAGAAGTAATGAGAACCGGGAAATGACCCATTCTACCATGCTTACCCTGTTTTATTTGCACACATTGGATTTAACGGTTAAGCTGTACCGCGAATTGGGAGAGGAAGCAAAGGCCAGCTACTGGGAAATAAAGGCGGAAGGCATAAATCAAGCGGTAAAAAAGCACTGTTATGATGAATCGGTAGGTCTATTTGTGGATGTCCCCGGACAGCAGGTTTATTCGCAGCACAGCAATATCCTGGCAATTTTATGTAATGTTGTACCAGAGCAAGAGCAAGAAGAGCTGCTTAACAGAATTTTGAGCTTCGATCAGTTCGACGAATATGCCAGTTCGTATTTTTCGTTCTTTTTGTACAAGGCCATGGAAAAAACTGGTCAGCAAGCCCTTTACCTGGACCATCTTGACCATTGGTATAAGTTTATAGATATGGGTTTAACTACTACCGGAGAAACGGGGTTTGCGTCCCATGATCGATCGGATTGTCACGCCTGGAGCGCTCATCCCGCTTACTATTTGTTAAGTATGGTCTGTGGCATTAAACCCGGAGATATAGGGTTTGACCAGGTTATTTTTGAACCCAGTTTGGGGGGGCTATCATCAATACAGGCATCCATGCCGCATAAAAATGGTCGGATTTCCGTAGATTACCGGCAAAAGGGAAAAAAATTGAGAGCGACCATAACACTGCCACCGGGTACTTCCGGCACCTGGCAATTCCAGGGGAATACGGTATCGCTAACAGAAGGAGAGAATAGGATAAGATAGATTGCAATATTTCATATTTAATAAACATGACTAAAACTTTTATAAGTGTGCTGCTATTCTACCTGGTAATTGGCTGGGAGGTAGCGGCCCAGCCGCAGAAGAAGATGGTGGAGGTACAGGTGGCTCCTACCAGGGAGGGGTGGATCTATGAGACCGGGGACCGGGTGGAGTTTGAGGTGCGCATTTTGAAGAATGGACAGCCATTATCCAACACTGAGATCCGGTATCAGACAGGGCTGGAAAAGATGCCTCCGGAGAAAGAAGGAACAATGAACCTAAAGAATGGAATTGGCACTATAAAGGGAGGTACACTGGATGAGCCGGGATTTCTTAGGTGTGAGGTATGGGTGGAATACCAGGGAGTAACCTACCACGACTGGGGTACTGCTGGCTTTGATCCGGAAGAAATCGACCCTACCGTGGAAATGCCGGCCGATTTTGACGAATTCTGGAGGTCAGCCAAGGAAGAACTGGCCACATGGCCTATTGATGCGAAATTGACCTTACAACCAGATCTTTCTACCGGCGAAATCAATGTATATCATGTGGATCTTCAAAATGTTAGGACTTCCTGGAGAGGCAACAGCAGATTCTATGGTATGTTATCAGTACCCAAAGCCCCGGGTAAGTATCCGGCAATCTTAAACGTTCCCGGCGCGGGAGTCAGGAGCTACGGCCGGGATGACCGGGCAGCCAGGGGAGTAATAGTATTCAAGATCGGCATTCACGGGGTTCCGGTAAACCTGCCTGATGAGGTATACCGGTCACTGGGGGCAGGCGCCTTGTCGGGTTATCAGAACTTTAACCTGAATGACCGTGATCTTTACTACTACAAGCGGGTTTACATGGGTTGCGTTCGGGCTATTGATTTTATTTTTTCATTGCCTGAATTCGACGGAGAAACGCTGGCGGTAACTGGCGGCAGTCAGGGAGGGGCATTGTCAATCATTACTGCAGGCCTGGATGACAGGGTGAAGTATCTGGCTGCTTATTACCCGGCACTGAGTGATGTAACCGGCTACCTGGCTGGCAGGGCAGGGGGGTGGCCTCACATGTTTATGGAATACGACCGGAAAAAATACCCGGATTGGGTAGAAACCGTTGGATACTATGATGTGGTCAACTTTGCCAAAAAGCTAACCGCTACCGGTTGGTATTCCTGGGGGTTCAATGATCATGTATGCCCTCCAACCTCCATGTATGCAGCCTATAACGCTATAACTGCACCTAAGGAATTACATAAGTTTTTGGAAACCGAGCACTGGACCTTCCCCGAGCAACGGGTACAGGGAGACGATTGGTTGTTTGAGAAGCTGGGTGTAAAGAGCAGCAAGTGAGATGAATAATATAAATAGTCAAAAAACTAACTATTAGCGGTAAATATGAAAACCAGAAGAGAAGCCCTCGCAGCAATTGGAATAACCGGTGCCAGTGCTGTATTGCCGAGCAACGCATATGGCAGTACTACAAGAAAAAAAGATTCGAGCTTTCGTTATTGCCTGAATACCAGTACCATCAGTGGAAAGAGGTTGGGAATCCAGCGATATGTGGAAATTGCCGGTGAGGCAGGCTACAATGGAATTGAGGTTTGGATCAGGGATTTGAAAGCATACGTTGAGGCGGGCAATTCATTGTCCACCCTGGCAAAGCTTATTGAGGACCAGGGGTTAAAGGTAGAGGATGCCATCGGGTTTGCTCCCTGGCTGACCGAGGGAGACGAGGGAAAAAAAGTTGGCTTTAAACAGATGCGGGAAGAGATGCTTATACTTAAAGAAATAGGAGGCACCCGGATTGCAGCACCTCCTGCGGGACTACCCGGTGACAAGCCCCTGGATTTGTTCAAGGCCGGTGAGCGATACAGGGAATTGCTGGATTTGGGCAGGGAAACGGGAGTGATGCCTCAATTGGAATTTTGGGGTTCTTCTCCTGTGTTGAACCAAATGGGACAGGTATTATTGATAGCCGCCGTGGCCAATGATCCGGATGCCCGAATTTTACCGGATGTCTACCACCTGTTCCGTGGTGGCTCAGGCTTTGAGAGTCTGAAAATGCTCAGTGGCAATTTCATAGAGATTTTCCATATGAACGATTACCCGGGTTCCAAGCCCCGTGAGGAACAAAACGATGGGGACCGGTTATATCCCGGGGACGGAGTGGCCCCATTAAAGCAAATTCTTACCGACCTGAAGTCAGGAGGAGGTACCACAGTGCTCTCACTGGAGTTATTCAACCGCGACTACTGGGAAGAGAACCCCCTGGTGGTGGCACAAACAGGTTTGCAGAAGATGAAGCAGGCAGTGGCACTGGTGAATTAGTTGCAGTTGCAAGTGTTAGCAGTACACCACCTGATCGAACTGTGAAATAGTTAACCCTCCACTATTTCAATTTTCTCAATGGCATCTCCCTGACGAATATCATCAATCACTTCCACTCCTTTTACCACTTTGCCGAACGCAGTATGATTGCGGTCCAGGTGGGCGGTGTTATTGCGGCTGTGACAGATAAAGAATTGAGAGCCTCCGGTATTGCGGCCGGCATGAGCCATTGATAAGACACCCCGGTCATGATACTGGTTATCCCCCTCAAGTTCACAATCGATATAATAACCGGGTCCACCGGCCCCGGTACCCTGAGGACAGCCTCCCTGGATAACGAAGTCCGGGATCACCCGGTGCCAGGTAAGGCCATCGTAAAATCCTTCTTTTGAAAGTTTCTTGAAATTAGCTACTGTATTGGGAGCATCAGAATCGTAGAATTCAACTTCCATGGTGCCCCGGTTGGTGGTAATGATCGCTTTTTCCATTTGTTCCTTGTTTTGCCGGCAAATATAGTGAAATCTTTGGCTATTGTGCAGCGGGTCTGCAGTCTGCAGCCTTCAGCCTTCAGTTGCATTATGCAGTCTTCAGTCTGCAGTGATTTGACCTTACCGCATACAGCACGCCACTGCCCAACTGCCCACTGCCCACCCCCACCGCCCACCACCCACTCTGCCCACCGCCCATTGCGGGTTGCAAAACTATTTTTAACTTGTACCACATGAACAAATTATCACGACGATCTTTTATTACCTCTTCCGGTGCAGCATTAGCCACCGGACTGCTCTCATCATGTGCAGCCGATTCAACCAATCAGGGCTTGGCGGCAGAAAATCCGGAGTCAGGGCCTGCTGATATCGATCGCCAGAATCGCTCCCATCCGTCACAGGGATTGAGCCGAGAGAACATCACCATTACCGATATAAAGGTTACCCCACTTTCCTATGTACACGATGGCGAATATCTGTGGCGCTGCGGTGGACTTTATGTATGGAAAGCCGATGCGGCTCTGGTGCAGGTTTTTACAAATCAGGGCATTGTGGGCATTGCTGAAGGTAGCCCTTACCGGGGCCCTGACAAATTAAAGGCCTATACCGACCAGTATATTACTCCCATGCTAAAAGGGGCCAATGTATTTGACGTTGACTTTCTTACCAATAATCAAGGTCACAATCATCTGGCTCAGGGGGCCTGGGCCGGGATCAATAATGCCATTTGGGATATTATAGGAAAAGCCAAAGGGCAGCCGGTGTACAAGCTGCTCTCCAATGATCCCAACCCCTCCAATAAGGTAAAGATCTATGCCAGTGGAGGGGTGAGTCATGCCTGGTATGATCATGGAGATGAGGACCTGATAGCGGAAGCTCTCAGGTACAAAGAAGCTGGATACGACACCTTTAAGTTTCGCAACGGTACCAGCTGGAAATACAGCGAGTTGACTATGGATCAGTACATTCCTATACTGGAAAGATTGCGGGCTGCGGTGGGACCTGATTTTAAACTGGTAATTGAAAAATTTCCCTGGGAGTATGAGACCATACTGAATGAATTGTGTCCGGTGTTGGAGGAACTAGGATTCTACTGGTACGAGGAACCAGTACCCTGGAATGATCCTCATGCCCTGGAAAAGCACCTGGCCATCAATGAAGCCATGCCTTCGGTGATGGTCTCGGGTGGTGAGAGCTGGTGGAACCGTTACCAGGTTAAACCCTTTGTTGATGCCGGTGCCATGAACATAATCCAAACCGATGCCAATCTCAGCGGCATCACTGAAGGCTGGTACATTGGTCAGACCATCCAGGAAGCCGGTCAGCTGTATTGTCCGCACAACTGGGTAGGAGGGCTCACCACCATTGCCAACATTCACCTGGTGGCAGGGGTGCCCTGCGGTCATATGTGTGAACTGAACCAGACTTACAACCCGCTGAAATGGGAGATCTTTAAGGAGCCTTATATGATAGAAAATGGGTTATTGACCATTCCCGACCGGCCTGGGTATGGGGTTGAGTTGATCGATGATCTTGAGCAGCGATTTCCCTTCGAGCCAGGGCCATATTACAAAACAAACCCGGTATTTGAAGGCCTGGACCTGCCCATCTGGTGGTCCTAGATCTAAGGTATTAAATCAAATATTTAAGATCTGTGGGCTGCTGTCCAGGTGAACAAATGCTTCTGCATACTGGCAATTGTTTTCCCGTCCCCGGAAATCCTCCATTTTTCCATGATGCGGAGGGTAAAAATCCCTCATTTTTTGGCTTTCATGTGCGAAGCAGGCATTGTGTTTATCCGTTCTAACCGATGTAATATCCACATAATTCGTGGGCCTGAAATTCATGCTCTGATATCCGGAAACAACTTCATAGTAGTAAAAGGCCGCCTTTCGTTCAGAACCTAACCAGGCATCGTAGGTGAGTAACGAACAATGACGATGATCGCGATGGGTATCAACCGGCCAGTGGGTAAATATGGCCTGAGGTTGTACTTCCCTTATAATATCAAGCATCTGCTGATACCAGTGATTATCAACGAGTGTGGCCCCATCAATCTGGCCCAGAAACAGCGGTGTTGCCTCTAAAATCCTACAGGCCTCTCTTGCTTCCTTTTCCCTGATCTCCGCTGCTTCCTGGTGAGAGGTACCGGATATTCCCGCCTCTCCTTTGGTCAGATATAGTACAAAAACCTGGTGCCCTTCAAGACTCAGCTTGCGAATGGTACCCCCGGCACCGGTCTCCGGATCGTCCGGATGACCCCCGGTAACCAGTATTTTCATGGCATCCTGACTTTTATTTTGTCCCTGTAATACACCAGGGGCTATGGCAGCGGTGCCCACTACCGCGGATTTTCTTATAAAGGATCTTCGATCAAACATATTTGCATACTTGGTTTATGATGCTAAAGTTGTTTATTTTCAACAAATTATAAAAGATTGAATCTGCCGATACTTCCAGAGTTATTGATTTCACTGTTCCGATTTAAATTTTTACTAGTGGTTTGGTGGTTTTCCGCTGCTTACAGTTGGGGACAACAGATAGAAATCACTATCAGTGCCGGTTATCCGCAGTACTGGGCCGTCAACGGAGCGCCCACATTGTTGCTGGGTGGATCGGTTGAAGATAATTTGTTCCAAATACCAGATCTGGAAAACCATCTGGACTTATTGGTTAGGTCAGGAGGTAACTATGTGCGCAACACCATGTCATCCCGGGATGAGGGCAATGTGTGGCCATTTTATATTGATGACAGTACCAGACGCTATGACCTGAACCGTTGGAACGACAGCTACTGGCTTCGTTTTGAAAAATTCCTTATTGAAACCTCCAGAAGGAACATAATAGTGCAATTGGAATTATGGGCCACTTTTGATTTTTACCGGGAGAACTGGGAGAAAAATCCCTTTAACCCTGTTAACAATACCAACTACGATAGTAACCGGGTGGACCTTCCCACCAAAGTTCCCACCCATCCGGTATTTACCGATAATCCGTTTTTCTGGAGTATCCCCGATCAGAAGAACAACATGCGATTATTGTGGTACCAGCAACAATATGTAGACAAGGTTTTGTCGTATGCCTTGAAATATGGCAATGTGCTCTATTGTATCGATAATGAGACTTCGGTAACCGCCGCCTGGGGCAGTTTCTGGGCGGAATACATAAAGAAGAAAGCTGCCGAACAGGGAAAGAAAGCGTACGTTACGGAAATGTGGGACCCGCATGACCTCGATCATATTAGTCACCGGGAGACTTTCGATCATCCCGAAACCTATGAATTTGTGGAAATTTCACAGAACAATCACCAAAAGGGCCAAAATCACTGGGATAATGGTTTAAAGCAGCTTCAACGCCTGCAACAACGCGACAACCTGCGCCCGGTAAACAATGTTAAAACCTATGGCAATGACCAGGGACGCCACGGCCATGGCACCCGGAACGGGATGGAAAGTTTTGTTCGCAGTGTATTCTTTGGATCAGCTGCGGTGCGATTTCACCGGCCTACTTCGGGGTTGGGACTGGGTCCGGAAGCACAGGCGGTGATAAAATCTATGCGGGAGCTATCTGATAGGATGGATTTTTTTGAGGCTGTTCCTGAAAACAGCTTGTTGCTGCAACGCGAACCCAATGAAGCTTATTGCCGGGCGGTATCAGGGGAACAGTATGCAATTTACTTCACCGACGGAGGAGGGATAACCCTGGACGTTTCAGCATTGACCGGGAAAGCCCAAATTCAGTGGCTGGATGTCATGAACAGTACCTGGTCCAAGCCCGAAGAAATAGAAATAAACGAAGAACCTGAAATTATCCCCCCTGGTAAAGGGCAATTTGTGGCATTGATAAGTATCAGAAACTAAAATTTATGAGACTCACATTTTCAGTTGTATTAACTGTTGCTATTTGTTTTGAAGGTTTTTGTCAGGAACCTAAAACCATTGTGTCGATTAAGGAGGACCAGTTTTATATCAATGGAGAGCTTACCTACTCAGGCAGGTATTGGGATGGCAATAAAATAGAGGGTCTGTTGTTCAACTCGCGCATGGTACAGGGAATTTTTGATGATGCCAATCCGGAAACTGTGGAGCGATTTAAATATCCCGATACCGGAGAATGGGATCCCGATAGAAATACCGATGAATTCGTGGCGGCCATGAAATCCTGGAGGGACCACGGCATGCTGGCTTTTACTATCAATCTCCAGGGAGGAAGTCCCATGGGTTATGGAAATGAAGGCTGGAGGAATTCAGCCTTTAATGAAAAAGGTAAGCTTCAGGGCCCCTACCTGAAAAGGCTCAAGCAGATTCTGGATAAGGCGGATGAGTTGGGAATGGTGGTGATCCTGGGCTATTTCTACTTTGGACAGGATGAATACTTTGAGGATGAAGCGGCAGTAAAAAGGGCAGCAACTGAAGCTACGGAATGGATATTGAAAAAAGGTTATTTCAATGTACTTGTTGAGGTTGCCAACGAATGTGACAATAGCGGATATCAACAGGATATTATTAAAGCAGATCGCATTGACGCACTGATAAGACATATTAAGGGGACACATTACTACAGGAGGCGTCTTTTTGTGGGAGCGAGTTTTAATGGCAACAGTATTCCTACTTCCAATGTGGTCAGGGATTCAGATTTTATCCTGATTCACGGCAATGGTGTGAAGGATCCTGCGCGTATAGCCGAAATGGTGGAGCAGACACGCAATGTAGAAGGCTATCGCACCATGCCTATATTGTTTAACGAAGACGACCATTACGATTTTGATAAGGAGAATTACAACATGAAGGCTGCGATAGAGTCCTATGCATCGTGGGGGTTCTTCGATTTCCGAAGAGAGGGAGAAGAATTCAAAGAGGGTTTCCAAAGTGTACCTGTGGATTGGACCATTAGTTCGGACAGGAAAAAGGCATTTTTCGGCAAAGTGAAGGAGATTGTTGGCTATTAGTTTAATCAAAGATTCTAGCGGTCGGCCTTAGGCAGCACCTGATCCAATTCTGATGGGCAGAAATAACATCCTCTACATCCTGGGCGGGCTATTGATCCTGGTAGCCTGTAGTTCACCGAAGGTGGAAAAGACAGCTGTCGTTCAGGAACCGGTTGATTTGGTGTATCCCCACCTCGATGCTGCCAACTCCAGGTGGTTCTATTTCTCTTCCGCATGCAGGCCATTTGGCATGGTGAATCTGAGTCCGGATATGTCAATAGGAGGGGCCTGGCAATCCGGATATGTTTACTCCATGGACAGCATTAAATTTTTCAGTCATATCCATGCCTGGCAGCTGTCGGCCTTGCCAATGATGCCCACTACCGGTCCATTTAGAGGGCACCTGGGACCCTCAAACTACCAGTCATTCTATGTTCATGAAAAAGAAGAAGTGTTTCCCGGATACCACAAAATTTATCTCGAGGATTACCGGGTTCAGGTGGAACTGACTTCCACTACCAGGGTGGGATTTCACCGGTATGAATTCCCAGCTTCTGAAACCGCCAATATTTTACTGGATCTGTCCACCATGCTTGGCCCTTCCGGCACTCAGGAGGGCAAGGTGAGGAAAGTCAACCAGCGCAAAGTGGAAGGTTACGCACTGATGTCTCCTACCCGCAGACGGCCAAAACCCACCTATGTATTCTTCGCCATTGAACTGGATACTCCGTTCAATTCATTGAATGCCTGGCAGGATGGAGAATTAGCCGGTGAGGTTGATTTGTTTGAAGGAGAAAACGGAGGAGTGTACTTTAATTATCACACTACCCAGCACCAGGCCATCCAGATGAAGGTGGCCATTTCCTATGTAAGTGAGGAGCAAGCCTGGAAGAATATGGAAGCAGAACTGCCGCATTGGGATTTCGACAGGGTGGTCCGGGAATCCAGAAACCAGTGGAATGGTATGTTGTCCAGAATAAAAGTGGAAAGCAAAGATTCCATTCGAGTGAGGCGGTTCTATACCGACTTGTGGAAAGCCCTGCAGGGAAGGCGGATCATAAGCGATGCGGATGGTAAGTACTGCGATATGACCGGTGCGGAACCGAGAACCGGCCAGATTCCCCTGGATGATCAGGGTAAGCCCTTATTTAATCACCATAACTCCGATTCATTTTGGGGGGCTCAATGGACTATCACCACTTTATGGCAGCTGGTTTATCCTGAAGTAGCGGAGGACTTCGTCAATTCCATGTTACTGATGTACCGCGATGGAGGATTGGTCCCTCGTGGCCCATCCGGAGGTAATTATACTTACGTTATGACCGGGGCTTCTTCAACACCATTTATTGTTGGCACCTACATGAAAGGTATCAGGGGGTTTGACGCAGAGGCAGCCTATCAGGGTCTGAAGAAAAACGCGCTACCCGGTGGCATGATGTCAAAGGCAGGTTATGAACACCATACTAGTAAGGGTGGAGGTTTGGAGGAATATATTGATCTCGGTTACGTACCCTATCCTTTATCGGGCCAAAACTGGGGATTTCATATGGATGGTGCGGGACAAACTATGGAGTATGCCTACCAGGACTGGTGTCTGGCTCAATTTGCCAGGTCTCTTGGTAAGTTGGAAGATTATCAACATTTCGAGCACCGCTCGGGTAACTGGAAACATGTTATTGACACTGCATCCGGGTGGGCCCGTCCTAAGGATGCTGCAGGCAGATGGCG
Organism: Bacteroidia bacterium; assembly: GCA_030430675.1. Taxonomy (GTDB): domain Bacteria; phylum Bacteroidota; class Bacteroidia; order Cytophagales; family Cyclobacteriaceae; genus SZUA-3. The sequence continues at coordinate 33,811 of JAUIKU010000023.1, forward strand.
TGATCCCTATGATCCCTATGAGTACAGGAACGGATTCGTGGAATCAAACGGCGCACAGCATACCTGGTA
>JAUIKU010000259.1 GCA_030430675.1 Bacteroidia bacterium
AATACCTATTATACGATTCCAACTTGGCATCCGGAAGTCCAATTTCATCCGATATTTTAACGCTTTTTTCCAACTGAGCAAATGCTTCCTCATGTCTATCCATCATCATTAGTACATGAGCCATATGATTATAGACCCTAGGAGTCTGTCCCAATTGATCTAAATCTAAAAATAGGTCCAGTGCCTCTTCATAAGATGCATAGGATTTTTTGTAGTCACCCTGTTGTGCATTAACAATCCCAATATTCGTCAAAACCGAGGCTATACCCAGATTATTTTTAATTTCTGAATACAAACTGTAGCACTCGTTTAATCTATCTAGTGCTTTCTGAGTTTCATCTTGCTTAAGGTAGATTTCTGCAATGTTGTTTAGCAAGTTTGCATGTTCATTCTTCAAACCAAGTTCCTTAAAAATTTCTAGGGCAAATTCACTATGTTTTAAGGCTTTTGCATATTCTTTCTGATCGGAGAAGAGTAAAGCAAGATTAGAGTTGATCCCAGCAATTCCGATTTGAGAATTGAGTTCTTCAAATAGCTTCAAAGATTCAAAATAGGCTTTTGCTGACTTTTCATGGTTTTGCAGTCTCATATAAACAGAGCCCAAATTATTTAAGGTTCTCGCAGCACCTATTGAATTCTCTAATTTTTGGTAGTACTCGTTAGCTCTGCTCAAGAACTGAACAGCATTGGAGTATCTACCGAGATTCTTATATATCAAGCCAACGTTATTGTAAAGGCTGGCAAGTCTATCAATTCTGTTATTCTCTTGAAATATTCTGTTGGCCCCATCAAATAATTCAAGTGCCGTGGCTGATTTGTTTAATTTATTATTTGCTCTGGCCAGAACAAACAAAGACTCAGCTTCACCCATATCATATCCTATATTCTTGGATAAAGTAAGAGATCTCTCTGCTAATAGAATGGCTTTTTCATAATTGGAGCTTTTGTATAACCCAACCGCAGCATCCAGTAAGGAATTCACCTTAAAACTGTCATCAGGATGACTAGAAACGGTATTTAATAGGCTATCGACATTAAGGTTTTCCTCGTAAATATTAAAAGCAGAACCAACTTCAGATAGAAGAGGGTTGAGTAAAACAAAAATAAGCAGTATGGTTCGCCTGACTCCAAGCATAGTTTAAAAAATGGCTACAATATTGCGAATTTAATCCAAACAAGCAACTTTATCTGCCTTAAAATGTGCAAGTTAAGATAGAAAAGAAAATCCATTTGTCCTAGTGGCAAGACATGATCCAAATGGAACATTGGTTTTTGATTACCCAAAAAACAGGTAGGAGACCCAAATTGCCGCCAGAATACCGATGAAATCAGCGATCAGGCCACAGGTAATGGCATAACGCGTTTTCCTGATACTTACTGCCCCAAAATAAACAGCAACTACATAAAACGTGGTTTCAGTAGTTCCTTGCATCACACTGGACAGGCGGCCGGCAAAGCTATCTGCCCCATACGTTTCCATTGTTTCAATCATCATGGCCCGGGCACCACTGCCGCTTAAGGGCCTAATTAAGGCGGTAGGCATGGCTGGAATAAAATCAGCATTTAATCCTACCGCATTAACCATCGCTGCTAAAGAATTGTTAATCAGGTCCAGACAACCTGAAGCTCTAAATACGCCTATCGCCACCAGCATCGCAACCAGAAATGGAATGATTTTAACCGCCACTTCGAACCCACCTTTTGCTCCTGTAATGAATACATCATAAACATTGATTTTCTTCCTGCTGGCAGTTCCAATAAACAGAACTACTATTGATAATAAAATCAGATAACTGGCATTGCTACTTACAATTTGTGCCTGTTCGGGAGTTAGACTGTGGAAGTACCAGATCACTAGCACTACCAATGAGGTAATGCCTCCCAGATAGAGCATAATTACTTTATCGAACAGGTTAATCCTCTGAACAAAGGCAACTGCAATCAATCCCGCAACAGAGGAAAAAAAGGTGGCGATCAGAATAGGAATAAACACATCAGAAGGGTCGGCGGCACCCAGTTGAGATCGGAACACCATAACGTTTATTGGAAGAATAGTCAACCCGGAAGTATTTAGTACTAAAAACATGATTTGTGCATTGGAGGCAGTATCCTTTTTAGGGTTCAGGGTTTGCAATTCTTCCATGGCCTTTAACCCCAATGGGGTGGCTGCATTATCAAGTCCTATCATATTGGCGGTAATATTCATTACCATACTACCGATAGAAGGATGGTCTTTCGGTATTTCCGGAAAAAGGCGTCTGAAAAACGGACCTACCAACTTGCTTAAACCTGCAACCACTCCTCCTTGCTCTCCTATTTTCATAAATCCCAACCACAAAGCCATTACTCCGGTTAAATAGATGGATATCTCAAAACCGGTTTTGGCCATCTCAAAAGTAGCAAGACCCATGGCAGGAAACACCTCTGTATCTCCAAGAAAGATCAGCTTAAACAGCGCTACGACAAAGGCTATTGTGAAAAATCCGATCCATATATAATTTAAAACCATGAGTTGCAGATAAGATAATAAATTTTAAAAACTCAAATAAAGCTAAAAGCGCTTAACTTTGCACAAATACAGTATTGCTTTGCGCTCCCATTTCTTTTTGCTTTTTTTCCTGGTAACAAGCTGCCTGGCCCAGGATGATGCGGTTTATTTTAAGACTGAAGAACTAACAAATCTACTGGCTTCAGATTCCAGTAAATCCTGGAATCTCTTGGAACGCATTGTTAATGGGGAGCAGGTAACCCGGGAGTGTGATACAGACGACCTGCTAATATTGACCAGATCCACAAATTCCCAGGATACCGCGGTATTTCACATTGTGAGTGGACCAATTTGGTGCCCAAATCAGTCCGATAGCATTATTGCTGATGGCTTTTGGTATACTCCAGATGCCATAAACTCCCAGGAAATATGCTATATCACTGATGGAGATACCAGTTCTTTAACCATAAATTTCATCACTTCCCAGTTTCTTCAAACTTCTTACATGGACGGAAACAACCAGGTGATGGAAGAGTATATCTATTTGGCAGACTAACCCATAAAGCCACCACTACATTAAATAAGTACAATATAATATCTCATCATCCAAAAGTTGTACTTTCCCAATCACAAGATCATTCAACGGTATAAGGGCTCAGAACATTATATATAATATTATCATGAATTTTTAGTACAATAAACATATTTTATTGTCATTTAGGCCAAATGCAAATAGATTTTTTACCTCTGTAATTTACAACGGGTTAATGCCATGGAAGCCTGCCGGCACCCTGCCTAACTTGGTGAAAAGTTTTGTTCAACCCTCTTGAAATATTACAAAATTATGAAGAAGTTATTTACAATCTGCACCGCACTTTTCGCCCTCGCTCTAATTGGATGCGAAGACTCATCTGATCAGTTATTCTCAGAGATTGAGGAACAGAATATTGAGATTGTCGACGGTGACAACACAATGCCAATAAACATTACCTGGGATGCTGAAACCGATTGATCACATTCCCTTAAACCACGGAAAATAACCTTAACACCTATTGAAATATATTATCATGAAAAAGATATTAGCCGCCACGTTGGGACTGGGTGCATTTGTTGCCTTTGCATTTCAAAATCCTGACAACAACAGACAAGAATCAGTACTCCAGGACGAGATACCTCTGGTAATCACATTGGATGGTATTGAAGACGGAGAAACTGCTCAGCTTAACCAGGGAGAATTCCTGGCTGAAACTGAATAAATTCTCGAAGACCCTAACACTAACTTAAATAGAAGCTTATCGCTTTATTTCTGGGCTGATTGTAGGTAGTTTTGCTTCATGCTTACTAACCGACAATTATTTCAGAGCCACCTGGCCCAAACCAGCGATGCTCCGCTGCAACTTGAAATTGAAAGCGCAGAGGGAGTTTATCTTCAAGGGGCCAATGGCCAGCAGTATCTGGATTTGATATCCGGTATTGCCGTAAGTAACATTGGACACAGACACCCAAAAGTTATTTCGGCTATTCAGGAGCAGTTAAACCATTATCTGCATCTGATGGTGTACGGGGAGTATATACAAGCCCCACAAGTTAAACTAGCGCATGCGCTGGCTGCTACGTTGCCAGAAAAGCTGGACAACGTTTACCTGGTCAACTCAGGAAGTGAAGCAGTAGAAGGTGCGCTTAAACTAGCTAAAAGATGTACAGGAAAAACAAAAATTGTATCGTGCTATAATGCCTACCATGGATCTTCTCATGGTGCCTTGTCGGTTTGTGGCAATGAAACATTGAAACAAGCCTACAGGCCTCTAATACCAGCTATAGAGTTAATAAATTTTGGCAAACTCGGCGATCTCGGCTGCATAGATGAACATACCGCAGCCGTGATCGTCGAGACGATACAAGGAGAAGCAGGCGTTCGTATTGCCTCACAGGATTACTTTAAGGCCTTAAGGGCAAAATGTGATCAATACGAGTGTATGCTGATTCTGGACGAAATTCAGTGCGGATATGGACGAACTGGGAAATTTTGGGCCTTCGAACATTACGATATCATACCGGATATCGTGGTTTGTGCCAAAGGAATGGGAGGCGGCATGCCTATCGGGGCATTTATCTCATCTCAAAAGCACATGAAATCCCTAACACATGATCCGGTTTTAGGCCATATTTCCACATTTGGAGGCCACCCGCTAAGTGCAGCAGCGGCATTGGCTACCATTAAGGTAATTCAAGAGGAAAACTTAATGCCAAACGTGGAGAACAAAGCTGAATTATTTAAGAGGGAACTGGGCAGGCATGGTGTGAAAACCATCCGTAACCAGGGCTTGATGATGGCAGTAGAGTTTGAAAGTTTTCATACACTCAAATCTGTCATCGATGAGGCCATTTTAGATGGAGTTATTACTGACTGGTTTCTATTTTGTGACCATTCCATGAGAATTGCTCCACCATTAACTATAGAAAATGAACAAATTTTGGAAGCTTGTAAGGTTATCGGGAAAGCTATACAAAGGGTTCGAGGTAAGGTTTAAATGAGATATAGAATATTAGGTAATAATACGTTATAATATGTAATCTGATCTGTAAACATTACATGGATTGGTATTTTTTAAGATAGCAGACTGTCATTTTTTGTATTATTATAAGAATTTGCTATTCCCAAGGGGATTACTATACCCTATAGTTTATTAGTAGGTTACAATATTACTATTGGGGATGATTCTTTGTTGGGTAAGGAGATGTAACGTTTTTCTTGTTTATTAAACAACATCTCAGGGGTGATAGTTAAGCATGTAGTAGGTCAACCACCTTTCCAATAGGGCGACCTATCACAGCCTTACTATCTCTAACTACGATAGGCCTTTCAATCAGAATTGGATTTTCAACCAGGATTTCGATCCATTGCTCCACAGTGTACTCTTTACCCCGGTAATTGTCTTTAAATATCGACTCCCGTTTGCGCAACAGATCCTGGGGTTCTAACCCAAGCATTTGCAGAACATTTCTCAATTCCTCTCGGGTAGGGGGATTTTTCAGGTATTCTCGTATTTCATACACTTCTCCTGATTCCTTAACCAATTCCAGTGCCTCCCGGCTTTTCCTACATCTTGAATTATGATAGATAGTGATCACGTGAGTTCTTCAATAACCAGATTATTATTGGTATAAATACAGATATCAGCAGCTATGCCCAAACTTTCTACAACCATCTCTTTGGCTGACAGCT
>JAUIKU010000260.1 GCA_030430675.1 Bacteroidia bacterium
TCATAATCACCATCGCCATCCAGGTCGGCCATTTTACCCTCGTGTACGCCGAACCCCTCTGCAATGATCATCTCTTTGAAATCACCCTTGCCATTACCCAGGAGCATCCTTATTTTTGCATCAGGGTTGCCTTCACCAAAACGCATCTCCGCGCTAAATATATCCCAATAGCCGTCACTATTGAAGTCGAGTACCTCTAGGGTATGGCCATTATCCAGTTCATCCAATAGCAGGGATCTTTTCCAGGTGCCGGTGCCTTTCTTGTCGTCATCCCATTCGTGCCATTGATACAGGTACAAGGGACCCATGCCATCACCTACCACCAACAGCACTTCGGGGCGTCCGCCTTCAATGAACTGAGCGGCGGCGCTGCGACTAAAAGTATAGCTGGCATCGATAATATTTTCGATAAACCTGCCATCCTGGTACTTGAACCACCGGCCACCGCCAACAATATCCAATTTACCATCACCATCCATATCTATTTTTGTCAGCCCTTCATGCTCATTGACCGTTTGCCATCCAGGATAGCCATATAAGCCCACTGCCGGCTCCATTTCACTATCAATAGCATATTCATAGATTACTTTCATTGGCCACTCTTTAGCGCTTTTAGGATTTGTGGGGATCTCCGCCAGGATCAATCTGTGCCCGCCCTGGTTCCAAAAGACCAGTTCGGTGTCACCGTCACCATCAAAATCTCCAAACATTTGATCGTGGTGTTTGTTTGCTCCAGACTTTTTAATATTATACCGGTTCCAAGGAGTTTCAGGGTCGAACTCAGGAAATGGGTTTTCCCACCACCATACTTCATTGCTTTGGTCTTCACCACCAAATACGATATCTTCATCGCCATCCCCGTCAATGTCAAAGCTGGCCGACCCGGCCTCTATTCTCAAAGGTTCATCTTCAATTATGTATCTTTTCCAACCATGGTCCTGGTATCTAAACATGATGAGCGCGGGAGCGGCGGTCCTTTCGGAAATAAAGAAATCCATTGAACCGTTCTTGTCTACATCCATTACCAACGATGCTGTTTGCTCGTTGCCATTATTGGGGACTTCAATTTTTCCATCATCCGAGGAAATTAACCGCCACTTATGGGACTCCGTGCTTACCCGGTCATTTCTCCACAAGTGCAGCAATTGATAGTGGTCCCAGCCGGCACTGATAATGTCCAGGTCCCCATCAGCATCCATGTCATATACCAGGGTTCCAAGGTGACTTTCTTTACCCTGGTCAATAATATTTTTGGTGAATTGCCCCTTGCCGTCGTTTTCCCATATCTGCAATTCCAAAGTGGGCCCTTTGTGTTCACTGGTTACAATATCCACATCTCCATCCTGGTCCATATCCTTCAGGTCCATATTATTAGTTGAAAATTGTGTGGCAATCCGGTGTCGTTCCCATTTTTCAGATAAAACGCCCTGTTCATACCAAAAAATGTGACCGTCAGGTTCCAGTCCCGGATACCGCTCTTCGCAAACAACCACGTCCAACCTGCCATCCCCATTGATATCCGCTACACCCAGTCGGTCGGCGGGATGATTGGTCTGGCCCAGATGATGGTCTTTCCATGGTATATTGCCGTCTTCCGGGTGCTCAAACCAGACAATTTGCAATGGCTCATCATCGTCAGCAGGCCTTCTACCGGCAACAAAATCCAAATCTCCGTCGCCGTCAATATCACCTATCCCGATTCCCTCGTCTGAAGTATTGGCTCCAACCAATTGTACTTCCCATTGCTGTTTATCCGGATTTTTGGGGACCTGAAAACAGTAAATACTACCGTTTCCCGCGATTAAAAACTCCTGCTTCCCGCCCTGATAAATTTGCGCTTTTACAAACCCCTGGCTGTTTTTATGTGAGGTAGCAGGTACTTCACCTATTTTTTGCGACTGCCATTGTGTGGCGCTTTCATCGATTGCCTCCAGCCAATAAACACCAGGCAGTGCCTGACCAATTATATCGGCATATTCATCACCGTCCACGTCAAAAGCCAGGAAACCGTCCACGTTAATTCCCAGATCAATTTTATTCCAGGAAGATTCCATAGTATTTCCCGGGTTCAAATATACCCAGCGGCCACTCAGTATGTCCAGGTATCCATCGCCGTTGAGATCATTGGCGTCAAGGCCGAAATAGCGCAACCATTCTGGTTCGGAGTAGTCACCCCATTTACCTCTTTGGTTATCAATTTCAATATATGTCCAACTGTTCACCGCTGGTTGCGCAAATACCGGAGCCAGGGTAACAATACAAACAAATGCCAGGCCGCAGCACACCACAAACTTGATAAGGGAGTTTACATTAATGCTGATATTCACTGTAATTTAATTATTTGCCTTTAAGTAACGATTCGGGCCATACTGTCAGGACAGTCCGATCAGGACCGATTAGACTCGGAAAGGCCGTTGTTATGGTTCATGTACATTTTTATAAAAAAAATAAAAAAAAATGAATTAAAAAATAATATGTAAGTTCAAAATAAAGACTAAATATTTTATATACTTTTGTTATTACTTTTATTTAGTTTTGTTTATATTTTTGGATTTCTCTATTAATTTGTACCAATTACCAGGCGGATTTATGAAAAAGCACAGCTTTAGTATTAGTATTGAATGGACCGGAAATCGAGGCAATAGGACCGCACAAGGTAGGTCGTACCGCAAAGACTATCAGATTTGCTCAGGTGGGAAATACACCAAAATAGATGGATCTTCCGCTCTGGCTTTTAGGGGAGACGAAACGAAATATAATCCGGAAGAGTTATTTCTGTCTGCCATTTCTGCTTGTCATATGTTGTGCTACTTGCATTTGTGTTCAGTGAACAATTTGGTGGTAGCAGCATATTCCGATGAGGTTATTGGTATTTTGGAAGAATCCAGAGGCAGTGGCAAATTTTTAGAAGTAACTTTATATCCCGTTGTAAAAATAACCTTTAAAACACTACTTCCGTTAGCAGAGGAACTACATCGCCAAGCAAATGAGATGTGTTTTATTGCCAATTCATGTAATTTCAAGATAAGTCATGCGCCTACTATTGTGGCGGTATAACTATCCCCAAAACTTTAGTCAAAAAAGATTTCTCCCAAAATTTATTATGCTTTTAATCTATGCTCGAAGAGTGCATATAAAGTCATTTAATGATATGCACTTTTATTTATACTACGATCACTTCAATCCCTGCATCTTCCAATCTTTTCCGATCATCGTTTTCTATTAGATCATCCGTAACTACTTTATTTATCTTATTTAGTCCGCAAATAAATGCTAGACTTTTTTTCTTGAATTTACTGGCATCTGTTACCACAATTACTTCATTGGCAATTTCAATCATTTGTTGATTCAAGTGGCCCTCTTCTAAATTGGGAGTAAAAAGCCCAATGCGGGTATCGAACCCATCCACCCCTAAAAATAGCTTGTCCACATGGAACCTCCGTAGATTTTCTTCAGCTAATGGGCCGATCAATGAGGAAGAGTTTTTTCTAAAATATCCACCTGGAACAATTAGATTTACGTTTGGAAATCCAGCCAGAATATTTGTGACATTAATTGCATTCGTAATTACCGTTAAGTCTTTAAACTGAGCAAGGTTCTTTGCAATTTCAGCAGTGGTAGAACCTGAGTCGATTACAATGGTATCGTAATTTTCAATCAATTGAATTGAAGATTTGCCAATGCGCTCCTTCTGGCTTACATTCATATGGTATTTTTCAGAAAGCCTATGATCGGTTCGAACATGAAAATCTACTTTGATCGCTCCGCCCCGAGCCTTGATAAGTAAATCCTTTTTTTCCAGTTTGTCCAGGTCATTTCTGATGGTAACCTCACTAACGCCATATTTTTCACTTAGCTCCTGGACATAGACTTTCCCATTCTTAGTCAGAGATTTGAGTATTTCTTCACGTCTGTTTACGGTATTTCTTTGCTTATTCTTTTCCATTACTATTTTAGCTGTTGATTCACTAGTTCTCAAAAATGCACCAAAATGTTATACTTTAAAAATTTGATTATGATAAAAAAGGATATGAAAGTGTAAAAAGTTTTTTAACTTTGATATTAATATGAGATTATTAGGTATCGAAAGAAGTAAGCTAAAGTCATTAGGCGCAATTAATACAGCCCAGGAAATAAGCCAACAACCTATACTTTGGCGTAAACTATATGACAAAATACAATCGAATCAGGATGAATTGAAAGAATTCATGTCGATTGTAAAAAGAGACTGCAACAAAATAATATTAACAGGCGCAGGGACTAGTGCCTATTTGGGAATTTCCTTAAGAGGCATTTTTTTTAAGAAGCTTGGTTTAGAGGTTGTATCTGTTCCTACTACTGATTTGGTAACTAACCCCAAGGATTTCATCACAGGGGAAGACCGTTTGTTAATGATTTCCTTTGCCAGATCTGGGAACAGTCCCGAAAGTTTAGCGGCGGTTGAACTATGTGATAAGTTAGCCAAAAAATGTGCCCACCTGATAATAACATGCAATCCCGATGGGGCACTTTTTAAATATGAATCCAGGTTTCCACGTTATGATTTATTAATGCCGCATGAAGCGAACGACAAAAGTTTAGCCATGACTAGTAGTTACAGTTGCATGCTATTAGCTGGAACCTTGGTCGCGCATGTCGATGAGTTAGATTTATTGGAAGATCAAATATCGCTACTTGCATGTCACGGTGAGGCTTTGACGAAAAACTATAGCGATCTATTGCAAGAGATCTCAAATAAACCTTTTGACCGTATGGTGTGTCTAGGTTCTGGAGCCTTCTTAGGAACAGCAACAGAGGCCCGTTTAAAAATGTTAGAACTTACAGGGGGTAAGGTTGTAACAAGTAATGATAGCTTTCTAGGGTTCAGACATGGTCCCAAGGCCATAATTAATGAGAAAACCTTAATGGTTTATTTTTTTTCCAACGATCCTTACGTAATGCAATACGAAAAAGACCTAATAAGAGATACTCAAAGTGACTCATACCACTTATTAAGTCTTGGAATCACTCACACCGAATCAATCGCCGATCAGGTAGACATTGAGATCAAAGTTTGTAACAATGTAAATATCCACAAAGACTTGCTTCCCGTGGGATATATCGTGCCTCTTCAAATCCTTAGCTTTCACAAATCAATCCAATTGGGATTAAACCCTGATTTGCCATCAACTAATGGCGCAATACACCGTGTAGTACAAGGTGTTAACATATATTCGTTCAAGGATCAATACTAGTTTCCCTGATGATCCTGGTAGTTTGTCCCAACCCATCTATAGATACCGAAATGGAATTCGGTGATTTTCAATCTGCTTCTGTTAACCGGGCAATTTCTCAGCAATATTTTCCCGGCGGGAAAGGGGTGCATGTGGCATTGGCCCTTGCAGAATATAAGCAACCAGTTTTACTTCTGGCCTTTTGGGGAGGAGCTACTGGAAAATGGCTCAGAGAGCTATGTGAACAGCAAAACGTAGCGTGTGTTGGCCCTTATTTAGAAGATTGGACCCGTTTTAGTATTATAATAAATCAGCCAGGACGATACAAAGATACACAAATTCTGGGCAAAGGTCCTTGTGTTAATAATAGGGAGATTGACATATTCTTTGATTGGTTTAAAACCACCCTAGCAGACGTTTCATGGGTGGTTATGAGTGGTTCTTCGCCAGTTGGCTGCCCCAAGAGTTTCTACCAGGACTTTATAAAGA
>JAUIKU010000024.1 GCA_030430675.1 Bacteroidia bacterium
TTACTGGCTGGGGAAATTGTATTTCGAGCAGGGTGAATACCGCCTGGCACTGGAGCAACTTAACAATATCAAAAATCCGGCTCTGAAGGATGACATTTCGGCGCTTAAGCTGTTTCACCTGAGTCAAGCTCCGGTAGAAGAATTACGGGATTTGAATACCACATATCCCGGTGACCCGGAAGTTGCTGAAAGCCTGGCCCGGGCAATGGGTCAGCAACCACTTTCGGGAGAGGAGATGGACCAATTAAAATCCCTGGTAGATGAATTTAACCTGTCCGAAGAAGAGATCACCAATCAATTCGTGGGAGAGACAGAATTTAAGGACGAATACCAGGTGGCAGTGTGTTTCCCCTTCATGGTTGACGAGGTGACGGAAGATCCCCGTCTGAATTCAAACCAATGGGTGCTGGAACTTTACCAGGGAATACAATTGGCTCATAAGGATTTGGCCACCAATGATATTAACATCAACATACATGCATACGACACCGGTCGTGACAGTTTAAAGATGGCTGAAATCCTGGCGCTGGATGAAATGAAGGGTATGGATCTGGTGATTGGTCCGCTTTACCCTGCCCCCAGTAAGCTGGCTTCGGCTTTCGCCTTTGATCAAAAGATCAATATTCTGAACCCTCTCTCAAGCAACCCGGAGGTAATTTCCAACAACCCCTATTCATTCCTGTTTCATCCTTCCGATGAAACCCAGGCACTAAAAGCCGGCAACTTTATCAAGCAAAAATTAGACCCTGAGAAGAAAGCCCTAATCATTTACGGCTCCCGTACCGGAGACTCCATCGCGGCCAACCAATACCGTACATTACTGTTGGAAGAAGGCATTGAAGTAATAATGATGGACCAGATCCCCACCGTTGATGCCGAGCAGGTGGCGAAATTCGTATCGGACAATCTATATGAGATTTTTACGCCCGACCCCGATGATCCAATTTTACTGGTAGAAAAGGCACTGGATGATGAGGAACAGCAGGAAGATGTATTTATTCCCAGAAGCGATATAGGCCATGTGTTCGTGGCCACAACCAATGAGTTGGTTGTGGCAAATGTAATCGGAACGTTGGACAACATCGGTCCGGAGGTAACCATTATGGGAAATGACCGCTGGCTACAATCCAGGTATGTCGATTTTCAGCAGTTGGAAAGATTACAGGTCTATATGGCAGCGCCGGGCCTGATAGATTATAACTCTGACCATTTTAAGAAGTTCCAAAAGAATTACCAGCGTCAATTTGCCAGCATACCTGGATTATACAGTTTTATAGGGTATGACCTAATGTATTTCTTTGGCAATATGCTGGATAAAGGCGGCAATTATTTCCAACACAGGCTTCGTGAACAAGACTTTTTCCCCGGTTATTTATTCCAGGGATACCAGTATCAAAATGGCAATGACAATGGCCATGTACCCATCGTACACTTCCAGAATGGGATGCTTCTTCAAGTCAACCGCTAACACAAAACTGTATGAAAAGATCCAGAAGTGACCAGCTATTTGAAAAAGCAAAGCAGGTTATTCCGGGAGGTGTAAACTCACCGGTGCGGGCCTTTAATGCAGTTGGCGGACATCCGCATTTTATTAAGCGAGCCCATGGTGCCTATCTGACAGACGTTGATGATAACCAGTATATTGACCTGATCAACAGCTGGGGACCAATGATCCTGGGCCATGGCCATCCTGCCATTGAGGAGGCTATATTACTGGCAACCAGAGGGTCCGTTTCTTTTGGGGCGCCCTCACCACTGGAAGTAGAAATGGCTGAGATTATCTGCTCAATGGTACCTTCACTGGAGAAGGTACGAATGGTGAATTCGGGCACAGAGGCCACCATGTCAGCTATAAGGCTGGCCAGAGGTTACACCGGCAGAGATAAAATCATAAAGTTTGAAGGCTGTTATCACGGGCATGGAGATTCCTTTTTAATAGCTGCCGGCTCCGGGGCGCTTACCATGGGAATACCTAACAGCCCGGGGGTAACCAATGGAACTGCCCAAGACACCCTTATTGCCAGATACAATGACCTGAACTCCGTAGAACAGCTGGTAGAGGCCAATCGCGACCAGGTAGCTGCTTTGATCGTGGAACCGGTAGCCGGGAATATGGGATGCGTATTACCACGAGAGGGATTCCTGGCAGGATTACGCGATCTATGCTCAAGGGAGGGAATTGTACTGGTCTTTGACGAGGTAATGACCGGATTCCGGCTGGCACCGGGAGGCGCTCAGGAGTTATTTAAGGTAAGTCCTGATCTCACTACTCTGGGTAAGATTATAGGAGGTGGTATGCCGGTAGGTGCCTATGGAGGAAGTAGAGAAATCATGGACTATATCGCTCCTGACGGACCGGTTTACCAGGCTGGAACCCTGTCGGGTAATCCGGTGGCCATGGCAGCAGGATTAACCATGCTAAAGTACCTAAAGGCCAATGCCGAACAGGTGTATCAACAACTCGATGAAACAGCTTCTCATGTGGCCACTCATATCGGACGGCAACTGGCACAGCTGGACCAGAATTACAGGATCAACCAGATCGGTTCCATGATGAGCCTCTTTTTTACAGATCAACCAGTATACGATTACCCGACTGCTGCCTCCAGTGATCAAAACTTGTTCAGGCAGTTTTTTCAAAACATGCTGGAGCAGGGAATATATCTCCCTCCCAGTCAATTTGAAAGTTGGTTTATCTCTACAGCCCTATCTGAAACTGATCTTGACAAAATCCTGGCAGCCAGTTCCAGCAGTTTGAAAAAGCTGCAGGCAAAGTAACTAATGATCATTAGGTAAACAGGCCTGACTGGAACATTTCACTGAATCACTAATCTTAGACTGCTTTGCAGAAATCCGGGAATTTATCCCTGACTGTGATTGGCAGAAGAATTAAAATATTTACGGAGCATCTCCTCATATCGCTCCAGTACCGGCTACGCTCTTGAATTTTTCCTATAAATAAACTTGAATGTATGAAATGGGGATAAATTTAATTTTTGTTATATTGCAATATCATTATTTTGGGATTCAACAAAGAAATTTTTCCCTAAATGCTTTTAAAGAGCATCCTTTCTTGGTGCATTTTTTTTATAGCATTCGCACCGGTATGCAGGGCCCAGTCACAATCGTCGGCACAGGTACTTACCTACGAAAGCATTAATGATGATCCCTATGCCATAAACAAACTCTATATTCATATACAGCCGTTGTACGGGGAGGTTTTTGCTACCAATGTAAACATAGGATTCGGGTTACAGGTTGATTACCAGGTTTCCAAGGGTCTGGGATTAACTGCCAATTGGCGTCACCCATACCTGCGCCAGACAGATTTTTCCAGGGAAGTTGCCTACAAGAACCAGGATAATGTCGACAACAACAAGACTTTCAACTACCTGGAATTCGGAGGGACCATACATCTATCCGATGAGGATCAACAAGGCAAAAGCAAGATCATTTTGTATTCGAAACGGTATAAGGGAAACAAGTGGGCCAATAAAACCGCGGAGAAACTGGTGATCCCCTCCCGGGTAAGAAAGGTAATGGGTTTCAGATGGGGAGGTGTTATGTTCAATAGTACTACCGATGTTAATAAAGCCGCAGAGCAACAGAGGATCTCGCTGGTTGATCAGGAGAACAACCCGGTTACTGACAGCAAATTATACGGCAACGTCGACTCGAAAGGAATTTATGCAGGGTTTGGGATACAGATCATTAAAAATGTGGCCATCAAACCTCATCGCGATTTTGGTGTACTGGTGAATGACCTGAGTTTTAACGCATTTGTTGATATTATGTACGCACCCTCTATTAACCTCGAAGATATTATTCTTGATGGACAGATTATTAGCGGTGACCAGTTGGAAACCCAGGAACTTGGATTTCGTGCGGGGGTACAGGGTAAATTCAACAAACGCATCGGATTTTCCTATGGTGCTGAGTTTGGACACCGGCCAAGTCTGAAAGAACGTGGCTTTTATACCATGTTTAAACTGGGTTTCCCGGTGTTTGGTATCCCCCCAAAAGATTTGGCCCGCACTTACAGGTAATTTATTTATATAGTCAATCATGGATTTATTGATTGAGAATATCCGGGGACTGGTGCTTGCAACTGACAACCCCTCCCAGCCCCTGTGCGGATCTGCCATGAGGCAAATTCCCATACTTAAAGAGGCGTATCTATTTATACGGGACGGTATCATATATTCCTACGGGAATATGCCTAACAAGGGTGTTGAGCGAGCTGATCGGGTAATCGATGCCACCGGAAAATTTGTGTTTCCCAGCTTCGTAGATTCTCATACCCATCTGGTTTTTGCCGGAAGCCGTGAAAACGAATTTGTGGATCGTATCAACGGTTTGGGATATGCGGAAATTGCCCGGAAAGGTGGAGGCATCCTAAACTCTGCCAAACTAATTCAACAAACCTCGGAGCAGCAATTGTATGAATCTGCTCTCCAGCGCGTATACGAAGTGATAACTACCGGTACCGGTGCAATTGAGATCAAAAGTGGTTATGGGCTCACCACCAGAGATGAATTAAAAATATTAAGAGTGGTGCGACGCTTGAGGGAAAATGTTCCAATCCCGGTCAAATCAACGTTTTTGGGAGCCCACGCCATTCCCGGCAATAGTACCAGGGAAGAATATGTTAAAAAAGTCATTGACGAAATGATTCCCGCGGTAGCTGATCAGGGATTAGCGGATTACTGTGATGTGTTTTGCGAAGAAGGATTCTTTAGTCCACTGGAAACCTCCATGATCGTTGAGCAAGGATTAAAATACGGATTGAAGCCCAGGCTGCATGCCAACCAGCTTTCCCGTTCAGGTGGAGTGCAGGTGGGTGTTCAGCACAACGCCATTAGCGTCGATCACCTGGAAACTGTTGGTGACGAGGAAATTGAAATGCTAAAAAACTCTTCCACCATCCCAACCTTACTGCCTGCAGCAGCCTTTTTCCTGGATATGCACTTTCCCCCGGCCAAAAGAATGATAGAAGCGGGTCTCCCGGTTGCTCTGGCTTCGGACTACAATCCCGGCAGTTCCCCTACCGGAAACATACCACTGGTTATTGCGCTGGCTTGTATAAAAATGAAAATGACACCCTCCGAAGCCATAGTCGCTGCCACCATCAACGCCGCCTGGGCTTTGGAATGCCACAATGAGTTGGGAACGATTTCCCCGGGGAAACGGGCTAATGTATTCATTACCAAACCGATGCCAACCATCAACTACTTACCATATGCCTTCGGCAGCAACCTGGTAGAAACTGTCATTCTGAAAGGTCAAATATTCCGGGGTGGTTAAGGGGATTAGTAGATTCCTTTGTATTTTACCACATGCGGGTTAAAATCAGGGACATACTTAGCAAGACTGACGGGAAATACCTGTTCGTAGATATCGTCATGATGGTCCTGCTGGCCATCAATTTGTTTCTTATCCTCTTTGATCTCACCTTTAGCAGTGATCTGGTTAAACAACTCTTCCGGCAGTACACACCCGATTTTTACCAGTTTTATAATACCAATATCCATCAGGATTTCCTCACCATTGACCTTTGGTTTGTTACAATTTTTATTGTTGAGCTGGTAATACGGTGGATTATTGCCATCAAGAACCACAAATATCACCGGTGGTTTTTTTATCCCTTTCTACATTGGTATGACGTCCTTGGCTGTATCCCCCTGGGCTCACTTCGGTTCCTGAGAGCACTTCGGATCATAGGCCTCACCATCCGGCTACACAAATTCGGGGTAATCGACCTGACCAAAACCTATCCCTACCGCAAACTCATGAAATACCTCAACATACTTACCGAAGAGGTGTCGGACCGGGTGGTACTGCATGTGTTGACGGGTGTTCAAAAGGAGATAAAAGGAGGAACTCCGGTAATGGACAGGATCGTAAGTGAATTGGTAATGCCGCAAAGATCCGTACTGGTTGACTGGATTTCAGAGAATATACAGGAGGCCACTGCCGCCGCCTACGAGTCACACGTAGATCAACTGCACGATTACATCAGTCAAAAAATTGCTGCCGCAATTGATAAAAATCCCGAACTGAAGATTATCGCCAGGATCCCCATTGTGGGTAACGTAGTGACCAACAATTTGGAAAATACTGTGTGTGATCTGGTTGAATCTGTGGTAGATGAGTGCTTAACTGACCTGGCCAGCCCGCGCAACAAAGAAGTTGTTGATGATGTTACCAATCTGATATTGGATAGTTTCACCTCAACCCATGAGGAAAGTCCCCTGGATTCACTGGTAAAAAATATTGTGTTGGAAAGCCTGGAGATGGTCAAAGAACACGTCCGGATACAACAATGGAAGGTACAGGAAGAATTGATTAAAGAGGGTGAAGTGGTTGAGGCAGAGCAAGAATCATCGGAATCCAACGGCTAAAGTGCCGGAATTGATACAATTTTTTTCACCAATAATAACTACCTTAGCTGGTTAACACCCCAAGTGTGTCTGAAAGTTTAGTTATCATACCAACCTACAATGAGTACCTTAATATCGAGGACCTTATCAACAGGATTTTCGCTCTGGAGATACCGTTTGACGTACTGATCGTAGACGATGACTCACCGGATGGAACCGGTGACCTGGTGAAGAAAATGCAAGAGCAGTTTAGCAGTTTGTACCTGATTACCAGGGAAAATAAGAGTGGTTTGGGCACTGCCTATATCCGCGGGTTTCAATGGGCACTGGAAAGAGACTACCAATACGTTTTCCAAATGGATGCCGACTTTTCCCACAATCCCAGAGATCTGATAAGGTTGTACCTTACCTGTGCAGAAGAGGACTATGACCTTTGTATAGGTAGCCGGTATATTACCGGGGTAAATGTGGTCAATTGGCCGGTGGGTAGGGTACTGCTTTCGTATTGTGCCAGTATTTATGTTAGATTTATCACCTCCCTTCCCATTCAGGATACCACCGCCGGATTTAAATGCTACAAACGGCAGGTTTTGGCGTCCATAGACCTGACCAAAATAAAATTCGTGGGTTACGCTTTCCAGATAGAAATGAAGTACGCCACCTGGAAGCAAGGATTTAAGATAAAGGAAATCCCTATTGTATTCACCGATCGCACCAAAGGAGAATCGAAGTTATCCAAGGGGATTTTTAAAGAGGCGGTGTTTGGAGTGGTTAAGATGAAGATCAGAGGCTGGCTGGGGAGATATGCTCCCTTAGTCAAAGCGGATAGACTGGATAGGGCTGATACCGGTGATGATCCGGGTCGGCAGGAAAAGTATCAAACCTATAATCAGGAAGGTCAAAAGATTGAGTAAAATTACCATGGGCCAGTCCCACATGATGGGTACGTATTCCATGTAGTAATTTTGCGGGTCCAGCGGTATAAGTTTAAATTTATCCTGTAGTGCTGCCAAGCCTATACCCAGGAGATTTCCCAGGATCATGCCTTTGGCCATCAGGATCATCCCGCGATAGACGAATATCCGCCTCACCAGCTTGTTGCTCCCTCCCATGGCTTTCAGCAATCCGATCATTTGAGTCCTTTCCATTATCATTATTAGTAAAACCGAAGCCATGTTAAAGCATGCTACAAACGTGATGATCACCAGGAATATCACCTCATTTTTTGAGATCAGCCGCATCCAGTCAAAGAATTGAATGTATTTATCGGATACCTTTTGAGGATAAAGATCATAATCGAGTTTGTCGTAAAGCATTCGCTCAACCTGTGGGATCTTTTTAACGTCAGTAACGAAAACTTCAAAACCGCCTACCAGGCTGTCACCCCAATTGTTCAATCGTCGGATCAATCCTATATCGCCGATAATGATATGGTCATCGAAGTCCTCCAGTCCTGTCTCATAAATACCCTTGACGTTGAGTCGACGGGTTCTGAGACTCGGAGTTTTGGTGGAAAAGTCCATGAAATTTAGAATCACAGCATCCCCTACACCCACTCTCATCAGTCTGCCCATCTTTTTGCTGAGTAAGACCTCTCTGGAATAGGTAGAATCAGGGAAAGATATGAAGTCTCCTTCCACCAGGTTTTGCCCGAAGTTCAGGGTGTCGAAACTGGGTCCAACTCCCTTTAGCAGCACGCCTTGCACCTCCTGCTCACTGCGCAACAAGGTTGCCTTGTGGCTATATTCCTGAATGTGCCGTATACCCTCTAAACTATCACTTGAAACCAGCAAGCTACTTTCGGAGGAAAAAGGTGATTCTTCCAGAGCATTGTTCAGGGTAAATTTTACTACTTGAAGGTGGCCTGAGAAACTAAAAATTTTGTTTTCAATAGTACTGGTAAATCCACCCAGAATCATAACCGAGATCAACATCACCGCCAGTCCCACACTGATGCTGGTTACCGCTATAGTATGTACAATGGCGCTAAAGCTGTTGCCGTTGGCTTTTAATCTTTTAGATATATAATAAGGGAGGTTCAATAATATGATTATTTTTACCGGGCACTTTTGGGCAATGCCCCTGTAAAATACGTAATCCCGGATGAAACAAACATCGTTGATTCTTACATTTTTAGTGATTTTTAGTTTCTGCAGTAATCAAACACCAGAGTCCGACACCGCTTTACCAGCTGTAATCGAACAACCACTGGTACTGGGAGCCGAAAGGTTTGATACCTATTTGCCGCTTATTGCCGATCGGTCGGTGGCATTGGCAGTCAACCACAGTTCAATGCTGGGCGACACCCATCTGGTGGATACTTTACTGAATCTGGGTATAAACATCCGAAAGGTTTTTGCCCCCGAACACGGGTTTAGAGGGGCTCAGGAAGCCGGGGAAACAGTTGAAAGCGGGATTGACCCCCATACCTCCCTGCCTATTGTTTCTCTCTACGGATCAAATAAAAAACCAACTGAAGAACAGCTTGCTGATATCGATGTTGTCATATTCGATATCCAGGATGTCGGGGCCAGGTTTTTTACCTATATAAGTACCATGCATTATCTGATGGAAGCTTGCGCGGAACACAATAAGACCATGATAGTTTTTGACAGGCCAAACCCGAATGGAGATTATGTTGACGGACCTATTCTGGAGGAAGAACACCAGTCGTTTATTGGAATGCATCCAATTCCCATCGTGCATGGACTTACCGTTGCTGAACTCGCCCTCATGATAAATCAGGAGGGTTGGCTTTCAGGAGGCCTCAAATGCAAGCTTGAGACCATTCCCATGGAAAACTATCATCACGATTTGCGATATGAACCACCGGTCAAACCTTCGCCCAATCTCCCCAACTACCAATCCATCAGGTTGTATCCTTCGTTGTGTTTCTTTGAGAGAACCCCCATCAGCCTCGGTCGCGGTACGCAATTCCCTTTCCAGGTCTATGGCAATCCCGAGTTTGATCAAAGCCTTTTTTCATTTACACCTACCGGTATTCCCGGTATGGATAATAACCCAAAGCACAAAGACAAAACGTGCTATGGTTGGGATCTCAGAGAAATTGAAGCACCTCCGCTAACCTTGAGTTATCTGCTGGATGCCTACCAATTATATCAGGATAAAGAAAGTTTTTTTATGAATGGTTTTAACCTAAGGTCGGGTTATAGTGGTCTAATCGATCAGATCAAACAGGGGTTAACTGAAGAAGAAATAAGAGAAACCTGGAAACCTGAACTTGAGAAATATAAGAATCTTAGAAAAAAATACCTGCTTTACCCGGAATCAGCTCCATGACCAAAAAGGAAAAGGCCAAGGCAATAGCTGAGTTGTTGGATCAGTTTTACCCTGATCCTCCCATCCCCCTGATACACAAGGATGCGTACTCCCTGTTAATTGCAGTACTGTTATCAGCTCAATGTACCGATGAACGGGTTAACAAGGTTACCCCTGCTCTCTTTCAGCTAGCGGATAATCCCTTCGACATGGCTAACCTTCCGGTGGAAGATATCAAAGATATTATTAGGCCCTGTGGACTGTCACCTCAAAAGTCCAAAGCCATTAGCAGATTATCCCAGATGCTGGTAGCAGATTACAGCGGGCAGGTACCTGCCTCAATGGAGCAATTGGAGTCATTCCCGGGAGTTGGACACAAAACGGCATCGGTAGTGATGTCCCAGGCTTTTGGAATTCCCGCCTTCCCGGTTGATACACACATTCACAGGCTGGCCTATCGATGGGGATTGTCCAGTGGTAAAAATGTTCAGCAAACGGAAAAGGACCTGAAAAGACTATTTCCTGAAGACACCTGGAACAAGCTCCACCTGCAAATAATTTACTTCGGACGGGAATATTGCCCAGCCAGGGGACATAGTTTCAGGGAATGTCCTATCTGCAGCAAATTTGCCAGAAAGTCGTTGTATAAGGTTTAACCGGCCGGTCATTTATTCGTATTTTTAGCCCCAATGGAATCCTTGCGCATTATATTCATGGGAACACCCCAATTCGCAGTGCCCAGTCTGGAAACTCTGGTGTCAGCCGGATACCATATCGCTGCGGTAATAACCGCTCCGGATAGACCACAGGGCCGGGGACAAAAGCCAGCTGCTTCACCGGTAAAACAATGTGCAAATCGGTTTGACATTCCAGTACTCCAACCCACTAATTTAAAATCACCAGAGTTTATTGAGCAACTGAAAGCACTTAAGGCCAATCTTCAGGTGGTAGTGGCATTCAGAATGTTGCCTGAAATCGTATGGAGTATGCCAGAAAAGGGCACATTTAATTTACACGCTTCACTGTTGCCAAAATACCGGGGAGCAGCACCTGTTCACTGGGCCATAATCAACGGGGAAAATGAAACCGGAGTGACCACCTTCTTTATCCGGCATGAAATAGATACCGGAAATATCATTCTTCAGGATACAGAACCAATATATGATACTGATACTACCGGAATACTGTCAGAGAGGTTAATGGAAAAAGGCGCACAGCTGGTACTAAAAACGGTCAGGTTAATCGAAACAAACCAGTACCAACTGGTTGCTCAGGACTTGGACAGTAAAGAACCCAAAGCCCCCAAATTGCAAAAGTCCAGCTGCCGGATCAACTGGGGCCAAACCACCTCGGATGTGGTAAACTTTATCCGGGGGCTGAATCCCTGGCCCAGCGCCTGGTGTGAACTGGAAGGAACCATCTACAAAATCCACCGGGCTGATGCCCTTTCGGGAGAACGAATACCCGGGAACCCCGGTGCCTATCAATCTGATGGCAAAAGCTATCTCAAGATAAAAAGCGGAGACGGAGTGGTTTCAATTAAGGAGATACAGGCTCCTGGAAAACGCAAAATGGCCATAGAAGAATTTTTAAGAGGTAACAGGTTATGATCGTTTCAATTATTGCGGCGGTGGCAGAAAACGGTGTAATCGGCAGGGACAACCAGCTTATATGGCATCTGCCGGTAGATATGAGGTTTTTCATGAAAACCACAGAGGGCCATTGTATTCTTACCGGCCGGCGTAACTATGAGTCCATTCCGGAGAAGATGAGACCGTTAAAAAACCGTACCAATATTGTAGTTACCCGTCAACCGGATTATCAACCTGAGTCAAGGCAACTGAAAATTGTAAACAGTATCGAAGATGGTATAGATTTGGCATTAAAACTGAAAGAAAAAGAATTGTTTATTATAGGAGGTGGACAAATTTATCAGCAAACTGTCCAGTTAGCTGACCGGTTATATATTACTGAGGTAAAGCAATCTCTGGAGGGGGACACCTATTTCCCAACAATTGACCACACCCATTGGAACGAGTTAAGCCGGATTATTTATCCGGCTGACCAAAACCATGCTCACGATATGCATTTTGTAGTATATGAGCGGAGCAACTAAAAGCGGCTGTCCGGTAGTTATCACGCCACCTGCTCTCGCATACCTACCATTATAAACCGTTTCACCACAAATTCCGGGTTGGTAAAAGAGGCATTGCCCGCAGGGTTGCCACCGGTAACATGAAAATCTGAAAATCCCGCGTGCTGGTTAACGTAAACACCGCTGACAAGATTGAAAGACACCGGGGTCCCCGCCAGTGCCATCTGATCTGCAATTTTTTCCTTTATTTCCTCATTTACCGTATATGCTCCACATGAGATAGCCCCACTTCTTTCGGCCTGTTCCCTGGCCAGCGCTATGGATTCATCGACATCCTCGGTCTCAATGAGCAAAGCAATAGGACCGAAAAGCTCTTTACTATAAAGCTCCCGTTGCTCAGGGTTAACCTGTAAAACCACCGGCGTGGCAGTACGGGCATTTTTGAACATGGGATTTTCTACGGAACGCGAGGACAGCCAAAGTTTCCCGGGTAATTTCTCAGCCTCAGCAATCCGGGCACAGGTCTTCTTATTCTGAACCGCACCCAGTACAAACGGTCCTGCCTTTGGGTTGTCGACCAAACCGTTAATGGCACCGATAAACTTTTCGGCGAACTGTGTAATGGAAATAGTTTTTTCTTCCATTTTTATTCCGGACCTGGCAATAAATATGTTCTGAGGAGCGGTACACATCTGACCTGAATACAACGATACTGAGAAAGCCAGATTTTGTGCGACCTTATCAATATCCTGCACCGAATCGAGGATTACGGAATTCACTCCGGTTTTTTCTGTAAAAACCGCTTTTCCGGGAAGTTTCTCCAGATAGCTACCAAATTCGCTGTTTCCCGTAAAGTCTATTAGCTTGACCTGAGGATGCTCCGCCAGTTCCAAGGTTCGCTGCATGGCAAAGGTATCAACCGCCAGTTGGCAGGCATTCGGGTCCTGCCCAACCTCCTGAAGTACTTTTCTGATCTCCGCAACAAATATGGCGATGGGCAATATAGCACCCGGATGTGGCTTCACAATTACCGGGTTGCCAGTCACCAGGCTGGCATAAATTCCGGGAACGCTGTTCCAGGTGGGAAAGGTGGAACAACCGATCACCAGACCGATACCCTTTGGTACCACCCTCCATTCTTTTTCCATGTCGATTTGATACTTTCCCATGGGCTTTTCCCAATGCGCCTTCCGGGGAAATCGCTGCTGCTCTTCAAGCCCGCTGGCAATCGCCTCCAATGCCCGGTCCGCCGCGTGCGGTCCTGAAGCCTGGAAAGCCATCATAAAACCCTGACCGGTGGTGTGCATGGTGGCATAGGCAATCTCGAAAAACCTGTCTTTTATTCGTTCCAGGCTTTCTATTAATACTCCGGCCCGTTCCTCCGGCGATACCTTCCTCCAACCTGAAAAAGCGTGTACAGCCCGAGAGATCAATGTATCCGTTTCACACTGGGGGTACTGTATGTTCAGCGGTTCCTGCATATAAGGAGATTCTTCCTCTCCTACCCAGGCCGTTGGATCTGACTGCATCAGCTCTTCAAATTTTTTGCCCATAGCTCCCTGGAACCAACTGCGTCCATCACTATCGGCCGATTCGCCATATATTTTGGGGCTGGGAAATTCCGGGAATCCTGAGTAAAATGTCCTTTGATGAAGGGCTTTGATAGCCTGCTCAACGGTATCTTGATGTTTGGAGAATAGAGACATTGGGGTTAATTAATTGTTGCTATTGTGAAGATACTATATAAGTTTTGAGTTTTGAATTTTTAGTTTTTAGTTGTTAAACGAAAACGCGATTTACCAAATCAGACATCAGTGATATGATACAAAAATTTGACTCCAGGAATAAAAACATCAAGATCTACGTAAATGGAGAGCTCCTGCCCCGGAATCAGGCCAGAGTCTCCGTATTTGACAGTGTAGTACAAGGGGGTGATGCTGTCTGGGAAGGTATCAGGGTATATGACGGTAAAATATTTGCCCTGGAGGATCACCTGAAGCGATTGCAGGAATCTGCTAAGTCTATGGCCTTTAAGAATGCTCCCGATAGTAGCCAGGTGAAGCAAGCAATCTTTAAAACGTTGGAAGCCAACCAAATGCGTGACCATACACATATCAGGCTAACGCTCACCAGAGGGGAAAAAATAACCTCGGGAATGAATCCCGAACTAAACCAGGCCGGTTGTACCCTTATCGTACTGGCAGAGTGGAAACCCCCAATTTACGGATCTCATTCTTTAAAACTGGTTACCAGTAGTATTCGTCGAAATTCACCACATACCCTGGACTCCAAAATCCATCATAACAATCTGATTAACAATATACTGGCAAAAATCGAGTCCAACCTTTACGGTGCAGACGACGCAATTATGCTGGATTTACAGGGCTTTGTTTCGGAAACTAATGCCACCAACCTGTTTATGATTAGTCAGGGCAAACTGTTTACGCCACATGCCGACAGCTGCTTACCTGGTATTACCCGACAGAAGGTTCTGGAAATTGCCGCTAAAGCACGAATACCGGTTTTTGAAAAGAACCTGTCAATTACTGAATTCTATAACGCCGATGAAGTATTTACCTCCGGAACCATGGGTGAATTAGCAGAAGTTTCGGAAATTGATGGTCGAACCATTGTTAACCGATTTGGGGAAAGTGTCTTAAAGCAAATTCGCATTGAATATGATCAATTAACTGCTACACAGGGGGAAAAGCTACCGTTTTAAAAAAGAACAATATTTACGCAAAAATACCGTTTGCTTTTAGTGTAGGGGAAATACCCCTGGGAGAAGGAGAAAGAATTGGAACAAAGGCATTTTTTTCGTAACTTCGCAAAAATAATGAAAGAGGGGTAGAATCGAGGATTGGGAGTTATGTTGGAGTGCAATTATTAGCCGTAAGGTTAAACAATATATTCGAATAATACTCATTTTTAGGACGCGCCATAACACATTTTTTGAACTAAGGCCTATTTCAGTCTTTTATCGGGCGTGGACGCTTCCCCAACTCAGGACTTTTGAAACTTTATGGACCCGTACGGGGTTTGTTATAATGATATGAGTAGAATTGAAATTAACGGAGGGAAAACATAAAACATGCGACAATTAAAAATCACACAGTCAATTACCAACAGAGATAGTCAGACTCTGGAAAAGTACTTTAACGAAATCAGCAAAGTTGAATTGCTGACTCCGGAAGAGGAAGTTCAATTGGCACAAAGGATTAAACAGGGTGATCAGCTAGCGTTGGAAAAACTTACAAAAGCGAACCTGCGGTTTGTGGTGAGCGTAGCCAAACAGTATCAACACACAAAAATTCCCCTTAATGATTTGATTAACGAAGGGAATCTTGGATTGATCAAGGCAGCTCAAAAATTTGATGAGACCCGCGGATTTAAATTTATTTCCTATGCAGTATGGTGGATCAGGCAGGCTATTATGCAGGCCCTTGCGGAGCAATCGAGAATGATAAGATTGCCTGCCAATAAGGTAGGTGCTATTTCCCGAATACATCAGGTGGCCTCAACTTTTGAGCAGCATCTGGAAAGAGAACCAACCGATGAAGAGTTGGCAGAATTGCTTGATGTCAGCGTAGATGAAGTGAAAACCACTTTGCGCGCATCATCCAAGCATTTGTCGGTAGATGCCCCTTTTGAGCAGGGAGAAACCAATAGCCTTCTCGACGTACTGGAAAACAGTGATTCTCAAAAAACCGATGAAGAACTCGAGTATAACGATTCTCTGAAAAAAGAGATTGACCGGTTGCTTTCCATTCTAACCCTGAGGGAAAGACAGGTTATTAAAATGTTCTTCGGAATTGGTGTGGAGTCTAAGTTATCACTAGGTGATATTGGTGCTGAACTCGGTATTAGCCGGGAAAGAGTACGGCAAATTAAAGATAAGGCAATTAATAAGTTGAGTGCACATCCTGCTATCAAGCTGTTAATACCTTATCTGGGTTAATATAAAGACAACAATTATTGATTGGAAGGCCGGGGAATAACCCGGCCTTTTTTTATTGAAGGCCTGCTTCACTGCTGCCAAAGACTTTTCTCATCAATTGTGTGGTCCTTTCTGCAGGATTCTTCCTAATACTGGCCTCTTCCTGAGCAATCAGCTTAAACAGTCCCGCAATAGCCTGTTCGGTAACATATTCATCCAGGTCGGGATTGACCTTCTGCACCAACGGAATTTTATTATAGGTATTTACCAGGTCATCATAGTACCTGGTGGCATGAACTTCCTCAAGAGCCCCGGCGATTATCGGTTGGAACTTATCGGTCAGGCTTGCAGATGTATTCTGTTCCAGGTACCTGGTGGCACTGTCGTTTTCTCCTCGTAAAATTCCCCAGGCATCCTCAATAGTGATATTCTTTATTGCTGCCAGGAAAATAGGTTTTGCTTCCTTAGCCGCTTTTTCCGCACCCCGGTTCATTGACTCGATAAACTTATCTACTTCATTACCCAAACCGATCTGTCGTAACCTGGACTCTACCTTAGCTGCCTCAGGGGGGAATGCGATACGTATCAAACTATTTTTCAAATAACCATCTACTGCTGAAGCACGGTCTGAGCTTTTTGAAATACCCTGACTAAGTGCTTCTTTCAATCCATCAGCCACCTGGTCAGTAGTAAGTTCGTCTTCTCCACTGATGATCTTACCGAAATCCGATAGTACACGGTTCACCTGAGCTTCAGAAGTGGATTTGCAACCGGTAACCATTGCCCATACCAATAGTATCACCAGGGGTTTTAGCATGTTTTTTCCAGTCATCGCCTTAAAAAATCTTTGATCCAGTAACGTGAAAGTAAACAAAATCGTGCCAATCTTTCACATCATTTGTCTGATCACATGATCTGTGTTAGTTTCTGCGTATTTTTGCACCAAAGCCTGATAACAATCTATGGATCATGTACGCGCCGAAATAATATCAGTTGGAGATGAAATCCTTTATGGACAGATCGTCGATACCAATTCTCAATGGATCAGCCGGGAACTGGATCAAATAGGCATCAAAACAGTAAGAAAAACCACAGTTTCAGACAGTGAAGAAGATATTCTCAACGCATTGGAACAGGCAACAGCAAGAGCCCAGATTATTTTGATGACAGGCGGACTGGGTCCCACCAGCGACGACCTAACCAAACCATGCCTGGCCAAATACTTTAACTGCGGACTTGCGTTAAATCCCCAGGCACTGGCTGAAGTACAACGTATTTTTGATAAGATCGGTCATGAACTAACCGAAACGAACCGGCAACAGGCCTTCCTCCCAACCAAATGCCAACATGTTACCAACCGTGCCGGCACCGCACCAGGAATGTGGTTTTATGAAGACGGGAAGGTATATGTTTCAATGCCGGGCGTACCTCATGAAATGAAAATCATGATGACTGAGCAGGTCATGCCCAAACTTAAAACAGTTTATAAAATGCCGGCCATTTACCACAAGATTGTCCGGACCATTGGGATTGGAGAATCTTGGCTTTCCGACAAGATAAAGCCTTGGGAAGAGCAGCTGCCTAATCACATAAAACTGGCCTATCTTCCCGGGCTGGGGGAAGTTAGGTTACGCCTGACGGCCATCGGAGAAAACATGGCAGCGCTAAAAAAAGACGTTCAGGATCAATTGGACAAACTTTTACCTTTGATAAAGCCCTATATCTATGGATTTGACAATGATTCTGTACCCAAAATAGTGGGGGATCTTTTGAGAAAGCAAAAACTTACCATCGCTGCTGCTGAAAGCTGTACCGGAGGGACTGTTGCCCAGGCAATTACCAGTATCGCCGGAAGTTCGGATTATTTTTTAGGAGGCGTGGTAGCCTACCACAACGCTTTGAAAGAGTCATTATTGGGAGTAAGCCCCGATACCCTGAATAGGCACGGTGCCGTCAGTGAACAAACTGTCCTGGAAATGGCCGAGGGAATAAAGTCCCGCCTGGGTGCAGATATAGGAATAGCAACCAGCGGAATTGCTGGGCCTGGAGGAGGAAGTCCGGAAAAACCTGTAGGCACCGTATGGATTGCCTATGCCGATGAAAACAAAGCTGTGGCCAAAAAACTATCCCTGTACAAGGATCGCGATATTAATAACAGGCTGACCACCCAACGGGTATTGAACCTGGTCCGTCAAAGTTTAGTTGAAATGGATGGAGAAAAGGTGTGAATATGCTAAATTTACCTTATTTCAATCATCATTACGCTCAAATCTGTTTAAATGGCTAAAGTAAAGATGGTAATGCCCAAGATGGGGGAAAGCATCATGGAGGGAACCATTCTGGCATGGCTTAAGCAGGTGGGTGACCCTATCGAACAGGACGAATCGGTTTTAGAAGTGGCCACCGACAAGGTCGATACTGAAATCCCTTCGGAGTATGCAGGTATCCTGTCCGAAATTCTGGCCAACGAAGGTGATGTAGTGGAAGTGGGTAAGCCTATTGCAATAATAGAAACCACCAATGGCAAGTCCGCTGAGCCCGATCTTATCAGTACCCCCACCGTTTCAGACTCGCAGGAGAAAGTCGAAGAGGTACTCGCGATACCTGCATCTGCCGATGAGCCAGTTCCTCAAAAGCCGGTTTCGGAAGGCAATCGATTCTACAGTCCCTTGGTAAAAAACATTGCCAAAAGAGAACGAATCAGTGCACAGGAACTGTCTGAAATACCGGGGACTGGCAAGGAAGGTCGTGTCACTAAAAAGGACATACTGGATTACCTGAAACAACGCCAGGATCACAGTCCGGAACCTGTAGAAAGCGCTGCGGCACCGATCTTGGCGCCAGTTAGTGGAGAGGATGAGATTATTGAAATGGACCGTATGCGGCGAATGATCGCCGATCGAATGCTGGAATCAAAACGTACTTCTCCTCATGTTACTTCATTTGTAGAAGCCGATGTAACGGGAATCGTATACTGGCGCAACCGAAATAAAGGAATATTCAAGGAGAAAGAAGGAGATAACCTGACTTTTACTCCCATTTTTATTGAGGCGGTGGTAAAGGCCATCGGTGATTATCCCATGATCAACATTAGTGTAGACGGGGATCGTATCATTAAAAAGAAGGATATCAATATAGGCATGGCCGTGGCCTTACCCTCAGGTAACCTGATTGTGCCGGTAATCAGAAATGCCGATAGTCTTAGTTTAGTGGGGCTAACTAAACATGTGAATGACCTGGCCAAAAGGGCGCGTGGAAACCAGCTTAAGCCCGATGAATTGACAGGCGGTACATTTACTATTTCCAATGTCGGTTCCTTTGGTAATGTGATGGGCACTCCCATCATCGTACAACCGCAGGTGGGAATCCTGGCGTTAGGGGCTATTTCCAAAAAGCCGGCAGTAGTAGAAACTGCATTTGGCGATGCCATCGGAATCAGGCATAAGATGTTTTTATCTCATAGCTACGACCATCGGGTAGTAGATGGCTCTCTGGGAGGAATGTTCGTCAGAAGAGTAGCGGACTACCTGGAGCGATTTGACAGTAACAGATCCATTTAGCATCTGGACAACAGCAATCAGGACGATATTTTTTTTATAGGTCAGGTTTGGTGATGACATTAGAAGAGGCTCTTGAATATCTCAATTTGCCGGCAAACTCCCGTAGAGCGCTTATTCGCAAAAGGTACCTGGAGTTAAAAAAGGACTATTTGAAAGCCATCTACAATGCTCCTTCCGATCATTTTAGCAGTCTATATCGGGAAAACCTACAGAAAATTGAAGAGGCATATGAATTTCTGATAGACCAAATAGACGGTTTTAATGACGAAGACTCCCAGTTTCAGCAAACTATCACTCAAATTCAGCATATGGTTAATTCCTTTCTGGAGAATAAAAAAGTATTGGATGAAGCTTCAAAAACCAAGATCCTGGCTTGTATAGATCAGATCGACCAGCTTAAAAGCGCTCTCCGGAAAGAACGTAGGATACCCAATTTATCTCTGGAAACTTCCCGGCATCAGGTTTGGCATTGGGAAACGGACAAGCTGAAAAAAGATAAAACGGTCAAGAGTATTCCGGGTTTATCTGCGGCGCCGGAAAAATCAGCTCAGCCGACTTTCAATCAGTCTCTTGGGGAATCTAACCGCGTCAGAAAATACCGGTATGATCGTATACTAATGGGGATTATACTGGCTATAGTAATCCTGGGGGCTCTGGGGGCACTTTATGTGCTCTTCCCATTATTTTCCTAAGGGACCGGAAAGGGTCGCAGCATTAAACCTGTTGAGATGAATCCAGGTAATCTTGAATAGCATTATAGACCAGGGATAGCTCCTCATCCGATATTACGTAGGGCGGAATAATGTAAACAATATTACCCAACGGCCGCAGCAGCACACCCTTAGATAAAAAAAATGGGTAAAGCTCATGCCGTGCTTCATTGATATAAGATGTTTGCTGATTTGATTTAAACTCTATCGCTAAAATTGCTCCCATATGAGTAACTGACTGTACCCTGTCATGGGCCTGGACAGTCTTTTTAAAATTGGCAAAACTTGCAGAAACCCTATCTATATCTCGTTGGCATTCAGGACTTATCAGCAAATCAAAGCTCGCATTTGCCGCAGCACAAGCCAGTGGATTTGCGGTATAGGAATGTCCGTGAAAGAATGTCTTATGAAGGTCCTGGTGATGGTATGCTTGTTGAATATCTCTGGTACA
Source organism: Bacteroidia bacterium (assembly GCA_030430675.1). Lineage (GTDB taxonomy): Bacteria > Bacteroidota > Bacteroidia > Cytophagales > Cyclobacteriaceae > SZUA-3. Next base: position 20,413 of record JAUIKU010000024.1, read on the forward strand.
ACTGGTTGCACCTAAAGGCAATGAACCGCCGGTAATGCCCTTGGAAAGACAAAAGATATCGGGCTTATTCCGTAAAAAGTCACTGGCAAAAAAACGGCCGGTTCTACCGAATCCGGTCATCACTTCATCCGCTATACATATCACATCGTTTGCACGGGCTGATGAGATCAAATTATCCAGCCACGCTGAGGAATACTGGCGCATGCCTGCTGCCCCCTGAATTATTGGTTCGAAAATAAACGCCGCCACGTCACCTTTTTCTACCAGGCCCTCAAACTCCGCTATTAATTCCTCCGGCTCTTTTTCTGAAGGCAGCCCGATATACTCCACCTCAAACAGATAGGGCCAGAACGGTTTGGTAAAAGGCCCCCTCTCCCCCACTGCCATTGCCCCGAAAGTATCTCCATGATATCCGCCATCCAGGGCAATTATCCGGTTCCTGCTCTGCCGGCGATTGTGCCAGAACTGGAGCGCCATTTTGAGGGCAACCTCCACGGAAGTACTTCCATTATCTGAGAAGAACACTTTATCCTGGTTATCCGGAAGTACCGATAAAAGATTTCCCGCCAGTTGAATAGCGGGTTCGTGGGTAAAACCTGCGAACATCACATGCTCAAGCGATTGTGCCTGTCGCGCAATAGCCCGGGCAATATGCGGATTGGCATGTCCGTGAAGATTCACCCACCAGGAGGCAATGGCATCAATAATGACCCGACCATCCTCTAAATGCAACTTTGCTCCTTTAGCGCTTGATACCAGCAGGTTATCTTCACTACCTACCAAAGGTGTGAAGGGATGCCAAACATATTGCCTATCTTTGGTCAGCAGATCAATTCCAGATTTTTCCTCAACTCTTTCGCCCATTTTTTTACGTTATGTGAGTCAATCTTACTTTCAGGTTCCAGATGTAACAAACAAGCTGCTCCGCTGTAAGATTGAATGATTCTTTGACTATGCAGGTTCTCAGGACCATTGAAGACAAGCCCGGCTATTTGAATACCTCTGGCTTTTAGTACTTCAATGGTAAGTAGGCTGTGGTTTATCGATCCCAGGTATAAATTGGCTACCAGGATCAGCCTGTCGGTAAATTTTGAAATAATGTCCAGCACCAATTCCTGATCATTGATAGGAACCATAATTCCCCCGGCTCCCTCAATCACCAGATCATTGCTCGTATCCGGCAACACAAAGTCGGAAAGCTTTAAACTTACCTGCTGATTAAATGCCGCCTGATGAGGAGAAGCCGGTTCATTTAACAGATATTTCTCCTGATGAAAGGTGCCTGCTTCACTACTAACCAAATCCCGCACAACCTCTGTGTCACGCGGGAGGCCACATTGAACTGGTTTCCAATAGTCGGCATTAAGCGCCTCTACCAGGATAGCGCTTACAACGGTCTTTCCAACGTCGGTACCTATACCCGTCACAAAATAGTTCATGAAAACCTGGAAATAGTTTTTAACAAATCCTTTATCTGGGATTCAGTATTGTACGAATGTAAACAAATGCGCAACCGTTCTGCCCCTTCCGGCACCGTGGGAGATCGTATGGCGCGCACATCAAAGCCATTTAGCTGTAAAAACTTACTGGCTTCCAAAGCACGTTCATTCCCCGGCATTAAAACCCATTGAATAGGGCTATCCGGATTAAGGGATATATCCAAGGTCAACCCCGAAGCCTGTTGCAAGTAAATATTGATCTTTTGCAATAACGCTGCCCCGGTGACCACACCATTTTCAACAAAGGACAGTGCACAATCCACCGATATCACCGAATGAGGTGGTAAGGCTGTAGTATATATGAATGGTCTGGCATAGTTTATTAAGTAGTTGATCAACTCCTTACTACCCACAACACAGGCTCCATGTAACCCAATTCCCTTGCCGAAGGTATAAACCCTCGCCAGAAACTGTTCCTGCAACTTCTTTTCCACTACCCATCCGCTGCCACTGCTTCCCACCCAACCAGTAGTGTGTGCTTCGTCAATTATCAGTTCCACCTGGTGTTTCCTGCAAATATCCGCTATTTCCTCTATGGGTGGATAATCACCCTCCATACTGTACAATGATTCCACTACTACAAACTTGTTGCCACTGGAAATGGCCAGCTTTTTTTGTAAATCACTGGGGCAATTATGCCTGAAAGACAAACATTTGGCATGACTCAACCTTGCCCCGTCTTTAATGCAGGCGTGAATTGACTGATCGTACAACACCGTATCACCCCTTTGCGGAAGGGCCGATAGCAAAGCCAGGTTTGCCGTATACCCCGAAGTAAACAACAGTGCAGCCTGCGCCTGGAAATATGCTGCTAATCGTTTTTCAAGATCTATATGAAATGTACTGTTTCCGGATAGTAACCTGGACCCTGTCGATCCATTTGGCAGGTTAAGTGTACTAACTTTATCGATAATGGCCTCGGTAAGTTGCTGGTTTTTCGCCAATCCGAGATAGTCGTTCGAACTAAAGTCAACCAGGTCTCCGGTTAACTGTAGTGACCGAAAATTGCCGACATCTTCCTTTTTCTTGAGTTGTTGAAGCAACCTATCACGAACTTTTTTCATCTTTGAAGTAATAAGGTTGGAGGGCTTTTAACGGATTTTCCTGTATTTTTGGAGCCAATAGTGTTCTCTCTCCGGCTGGTTAAGTCTGCGAATTTTTTACTGACCAGATTTTTTGGAATAGAAATTGTTTACAATAAATCCAAATATAGAAAGTTTTTAGATACACGTAGTATCCATAACCACTGAGATGCTAGGTATCATAACCAAATTTTTATGCTATGAAAAAAGTTATGCTTACGATCGTGGCCTTACTCATGATCAATATATCTTACGGTCAATTTACCCTGGGGCCCAGGTTCGGTCTCAATTCTTCCAGTGTGGACTTCGATCCTTTCACTGTTGGGGGTGAAACAGTTTCATCCGGAAATGCTACCGCTGGTTTTCATGCCGGGGTGTTTTCTCGGATAACCCTTGGTATGATTTACATACAACCAGAGGCACTGTTCAGTCAGTCTGGTGGCAAAATTGAGCTGAGTGACAATGGGTTCCAACAAATCAAGGAACTGGAGTTCAATAAATTGGACATACCCGTTATGGTAGGTACCCGGTTTCTAAAAATTCTGCGTCTGCAGGCAGGGCCTACTATAAGTATGCTGCTGGATGCGGAAGCCAAAGGACTGGAAGAGGAGATCAAGTCCGGCTACAAGGATGCTACCATCGGATACCAGGCTGGTGTAGGTGTGGATCTGTGGAACCTGGTGCTCGATGTTAAGTATGAGGGTAATTTAAGCACTTTTGGAGACGAACTCTTTGGGTTTCCCACCGACCAAAATCAGAACCAATGGATAGTGAGTGTAGGGTTCAAGCTTTTTTAGGCTGGAGTTACCGGCATTTACAATAAGCCAACGTATTCTTGTCATCGTATTGGCCATCTCCTATGAGGAAGGTGGCCATTTTTCATTCTAACCAGCCACTATTGGTTCCGGGCCAGGTTGACCCAGTGGGAATCACTTGAGTTCCTGTATTTCAGAATTGGGAATCTTATAGGCAGGTCTGGGTTTAAGGTCCAGCCGCTGGAATAGTTCCTGATCCGTGGCTACATCCGGGTTCGGGGTGGTTAACAACTTGTCTCCGGCAAAGATTGAATTGGCACCTGCCAGAAAGCACAAAGCCTGCTCTTCGGTATTCATTCTTACCCTGCCGGCAGACAATCGCACCATGGCTTTAGGCATGATTATCCTGGCAGTGGCGATCATGCGTACCATTTCCCAGATCGATACTTTCTCCTGGTCCTCCAAAGGAGTACCGGGAACCGGCACCAGGGCATTGACCGGCACAGATTCGGGATGTTCGGGAAGATTACTTAAAGTATGCAGCATTCCAATGCGGTCCTGCTCGGACTCTCCCAGGCCAATTATTCCTCCGGAGCAAACAGAGATTTTGGCATCTCTGACATTTTCCAGGGTATCCAATCTATCGCCATAAGTCCTGGTGGTTATAATTTCAGAGTAATGATCTTCACTGGTATCGATGTTGTGGTTATACGCATACAACCCGGCTTCTTTTAACTTCTCGGCCTGCTCACTGGTGAGCATACCCAATGTACAACAAACTTCCATGCCCAAATCACAGACCCCTTTTACCATTTCCAATACCTTATCAAAATCCCGGTTGTCCCTTACTTCTCGCCAGGCTGCCCCCATACAAAATCTGGTACTTCCCGCTTCTTTAGCAGCAACAGCTGCCTGCAAAACCTGTTGAGTAGGCAGCAATTTTTCAACCTCAACATCGGTATGGTATCGCGCGGCCTGTGGACAGTAAGCACAGTCTTCCGGACAGCCCCCGGTTTTGATCGATAACAAGGTACACACCTGGACTTCCTGTGAGTCGTGAAACTGTCTATGTACCTGTCCGGCACGATGGATTAATTCCAATACCGGCATATGGTAAATTGCAGAAATTTCCTGGCGTGTCCAGTCGTTGCGTACTTCAGCATTCATTGTTTTCATTTACCAGTGAATATGAACAAAATTGTTTCAAAAATAAACCCGTTCATAGCTGAAGGGGTTAATTTCTCAAAATTATTTAATAGCTGGTATCTCCGTCAGATGATACCTGGTTAAAATTATAGCCGGAGCAGCTGGTTTAACTACTGGATGGTGAGATCAAACGGCATCCTGGACTGCACTCCCTGATGGTGCTGTAGGTTTCGTATTTGGTTAACCAAAGGGTACAGGTCCCCCAGTTTGGACTTTAATCTGCTTTCCTCGTATCCACCAGTCAGCTCACCTATAAGTTCTTCAATAAAGGTCTTTTGCTGAGGATAGTACCGGAGTTTGTATTCTCCTTCTTCAAGACCGGCAGCGGCAGCCGCCATTTTAATGGCATCGTCCATCCCTCCAAGAGCATCCACCAACCCATTGTCTCTAGCCTGAGTTCCTGACCATATCCGCCCACTGGCAATGGCATCAATTTGCTCTATTGTCATCTCCCTACCATTTGAGGCTTTCAGCAGGAAAGTTCGGTAAGTATCTTCAGCACTTTTCTGGAATAACTGCTTCTCATACGCTGTGAATGGTCTGGCTACGGTAAATACATCCGAAAGCAATCCGGTTTTAACCACATCTGTGGTTATCCCCAGCTTATCCTCCAATAACCCTTTGGCATTAAAATGGATGGAGTAAACACCAATGGACCCGGTCACGGTCATCGGTTGCGCTACTATGGAATCGCATGCCATGGCAATATAGTAGCCTCCTGAGGCCGCCACATCAGACATGGAGGCAATAATAGGCTTATCCTCACTGGTTTTTAATACTTCCCGCCATATTACATCCGAAGCCAAGCTGCTGCCTCCCGGTGAGTTAATCCTCAGCACTATGGCCTTGGTTCGGTCGTCCTGACGAAGTCTTCGCAATTGCCTGGACAAGGATTCGGAACCAATTCTATCCATATCAGTCTTCCCATTGATAATCTCCCCGTCCGCAAATACCACTGCAATTCTTTCCGACCCATCGTAGATGCTGGAAGTTGAGGACAGGTAAGGTGTCAGGTTTACGGATTTCAGTTTGTCAGCAGAGTCGATATCGGTACGATATTTCAACTCTTCGATCACCTGGTCAAAATACTTTGTATCTGTAATTAAATTATATTCCAGGGCGTCCTTGGCATTGGTGGCCAGCATACTATCCGCCACGTTTTTTAGTGTTTCCTGTGCCACCTCCCTGCTGCGAGATATATCCTCCAGATAGGTTGCGTAAAACGATTCCAGCATAGAAGCAGTCTGTTCCCTGGATTCCTCACTCATCCCGGTTCTGGTGAATTGTTCCACCGCACTCTTGTAGTCTCCCGCTCTAAATATTTCCGCTTCGATACCCAGCTTATCAAATGTCCCTTTTAGGAAATTATACTCGGCCCTGAATCCATTGAATTCCAGCATTCCCTCTTCAGGGAGGTAAATCTCGTCAGCCACTGAGGCCAGGTAGTATTCTGATTCGGTTAGATATTCACTGTAGGCAATAACAAATTTGCCGCTTTGCTTAAAACTTTCTAATTCTTTCCTGAGCTCATAGAGTTTCGCCAGACCCGCATACAGATAATCCGGTTCCAATAAAATACCTGAGATCCTGTCGTCCTCAGCAGCCCGTCTGATACCTTGTTTCAACTCATTTAACCCCACTCCGGTGGTCCTGGCACCCATTATCATCAGGTCGCCCAATGGATTTTCCACGCTTCTCTCCAGAATCGGCCTGTTTAGTTTAAGGTGAAGAATGGTGTTATCGGATAAATCCACCACTTTCTCACCACTGGCAGAAATTACTGCGATCCCAATGATAAAAAAAGCAAAGATGCCCGCGCTAAATATGGTTAACCCTACCAGGGTAGCTAATACATTTCTTAAAAACATCTACAAGCACATTATCTAATCACCAATGTTACTAGATTGCCTGAAGAAGTTAAAGAGAATTTTTATTTTTGGCCGTTTTACTGGATGACAGGGATATATCTACTTCTAGGATCGAACTTGGGCAACCGGGAACAAAACCTGAGACTTGCCCGTGAACAAATATTTATCCAATTGGGTCCCTTGCAACGGGCTTCCTCGGTATATCACACCGAGGCCTGGCAAATGAGTGATGCCCCTACTTTCTTAAACCAAGTGCTGCTGATCGACAGTTCAGCGCCTCCACTAATAGCATTGGATAAAATCCTAAGTATTGAAAAAAGCCTGGGAAGAACCCGGGAACAGGGATATCAGAACCGCACAATCGATATAGATATCCTGTATTATGGTGAGCTCATTATCGACCTTCCCCAGCTGATTGTTCCCCATCCCAAAATATCCGAACGACGGTTCGTGCTGGAACCACTAACTGAAATTGCCCCGGAGTTCGTTCACCCTGTTTTACAAAAGACCAGCAAATATTTGCTTGACCAATGTACCGATCAACTGTCAGTGAGCCGTTGGTAGCCTAGGATCAGGTCCTATAGTTGAGAGGTAAGGGCCTCCGGATTTATCTTGCGAACCAGACCTTGCAGCACCTTACCTGGGCCGGTTTCTATAAACTCACTGGCCCCTAACTCCGTCATCTGCCGGATGCTTTGGGTCCATCGCACAGGCGCTGTCAATTGGGCAATAAGATTTTCTTTTATTTCACTAATTTCCGTATGTGGTTCCGCATCCACATTCTGCACAATAGGACAACTAGGGACCTGGAAATCCACCTGCTCAATGGCCACCGCCAGTTCTTCACCAGCGGGCTCCATTAAGGGTGAGTGGAAGGCACCGCCAACTGGCAACATCAGGGCCCTGCGGGCTCCTGCCTCGGTCAGTTTTTCACAGGCCAATTCCACACCCGACCGGGAACCGGAGATTACCAGTTGACCCGGGCAATTGTAATTAGCAGGGACCACAATATCATCAATCCCATTGCAAATTTCTTCCACTATGGCGTCTTCCAGCCCCAGAACAGCCGCCATGGTACCTGGTTGAGATTCACAGGCCTTCTGCATGGCGCGAGCTCGTTTGGACACCAGAACCAATCCGTCATCAAATGTCAAACACCCGTTGGCCACCAGGGCCGAGAATTCACCCAGACTGTGTCCTCCCACCAAATCCGCACTAAATCCCGGATTTGTTATTGACAATACCACCGAATGCAGGAAAATAGCTGGTTGAGTTACATCTGTTCTGGTTAACTCCTCTTTGGTGCCATTAAACATAATTTCGGTAAGCGAAAAACCCAGTAGATCATTTGCCCTGGCAAAAAGTTTTGCCGCTTCACTATTGGACGCCAGGTCCTGACCCATTCCGGGAAACTGAGAACCCTGGCCGGGAAAAATAAAAGCCTTCATTGTTTAATATCTGGTCCGGGTCCAAACTAGCTCAATTGTGTGAATTAGACAAACTACCTGGTCCGGTTATCTGCTAAACATGCCAGAAGATACTGTGATGAGTGTACTATTGTTCAGTAATTCCCGCCGGTAAATCTGCAATCTCTTCCAGGAACAACCCTCTTTCCGCATCCGTTGGTATTCTACAGGTATCGCGCTTACCAAACCACCGATAACGGTTTCTGGAAACCAGGTTATAAATACTGTCTCTAATAAACCTGGGAATTACTTTGAAAACATAAAATGCAGGCCAGGGCATGCTCAACTCCCTGGCTATTTCCAATGCCGCATCGCTGCGGTATAGCAATTGGTTGTCTTTCAACAAAATCATGGTTAGCATGGAGTTGGTATTTACCCCACGCTCTGTCAGTACCTTCTTTGCCAATTCAGATTGTAGCGATGCATATCGAAATTTCCGGTGGGGGTCCCGGTTTATTATGAAGTCAACCGCGCCGTTGCATAAATTACAGACTCCATCGAAAAACACGATGTGACTCATGTTTTACTCGGTTTGCTGACGCAGAAGGTGTACCCAGCCTTTCACCTGGGTATGTCTGAGCGCGGGATCCAGTACATTGTAAGTGATCTCTGCCACATAATAATAAATACCGCCGGGCGAGTCGTTACCATTCTTATCCGTTCCGTCCCACCGGAAGAGAATGCTGCCCTCGGTATCGGCATCGCTGGAACTGAAGCTATAAACCTCCTTACCCCATCGATTAACGATTTGAACATTTATAGCCTCCACGAACCTGGGGCATTTGCTGAGATCGGGACCTGAAATTCCTGGAAAATCAAAGTAGGCCTGGAATTGATCGTTTATGTCATCTCCGTTATCGGGGGTAAATACATTGGGTAGATAATAGTTGGGACAATTGTCAATACACAACACCTCTGACAGCCCACTCTCATTTCCGGATCGGTCTACTGCCGAAACCTGGTAGCAACCTGCAAATGATGGCAGGTCCCTGTGAATAAAAAACGTATCGGGTACATTGGCTACCAGTTCAAAACTACCTTCCGGTCCGCTACTGGAGAAATAAACATTAAAACTCCTGATATCATCATCACAGGAGGCACTAGGGTCACGGGCCCAGCTTATGGTATTGCTGAAATCATTGAAATCACATGGCTTATCGGCCAGGAATTGTTCACAATCTCTTACTTCCAGAGAAATCAAGGGGGTACAGGGTGGCACTTCATCACCCGGCTGGGCACAAATTACCTGGCTCTTGTTTATTAAAGGCTCGGCGATCAGGGGGTTATCGTAACTGCCAAATGTTTCTACGTAGTAACAATATTCCAAATCTTGTGATAGCGGTTCACCTACATCACTGCCGTCATCCAAATACATTTGTCCAACGCTGTTCACGTTGACCTGGGCGATTAAAACCAGCGAATCGGGGAAATTGTCCAGTACATAGTTCCGGTAAATCTTATGGGTAGGGAAACTCTGCGTATTGATAGACCATGGAACGTCCGCCTCCCAGGTAAGCTGAATGGATTGATTGAGTGATTCAGCATCCAACCTCACTGAAGACGCGCTGGAAGAACTATCCACCAGCGTACCATTACTATCGAACAGTTTCACCCGGTAATTATGTACCAGATTGGTGGTGTTAAGGCCTGTATCTACAAAAGTTGTATCAGTTAGACCAGTCCCCAGCACTACCCTGGCGGCGTCTCCTGAAAAGCCAATGGCCCTTGACAATTCATAACTGTATGGGGGTGGAAATACATTCTGATCTACGTTAATGGGTTGTATCCAGCGTACAAAAATCTCACCATCGGTTTCACTGGTTTCCTCGATATCCACATTGGTCAATACCGTTCCACTCAACGGGATGGTGGTACATATTTCATTGGAAGCATAGCTGGTTCCCCCGGCGGGGTCTGGAAAGACAGCTACCAGCCGGTAACAATAGGTCGAGCCTTCGTTAAGGTCTTCATCAAGGAAGGTTGTTTCCCCCACTCCGGTAGTTCCTACCAATTCGTAGCCCGATCCTTCCGGGATTCCTATCATACAACCTTCCGGAGTAAAGTCATAGCTCCCGATTCTGCGCCAAACCTGTATTTCGACATCAGGGTTGTTACCACAGGAATTCTGATAGTTTCCCCAGGTCAGGTTCAGAGAGGTACTGGAAGCTACGTCCACCGTGGTTAACACGGGCGCCGGCGCCACCACCGTTACATTCCAGGTTTTAATATCAACCAGTGTGAGATGAAAATCGTTTACAGTTGAACTGTCAGTAGCTTTAAACTGAATTTGATAGGGTCGTTCCCTAACATGATCACAATTTGTCTCCCATTCAAACTCCAGTAATCCGGGTTGTGGCTGAAAAATAGGGGGAAATACTCCTGGTGGTGCGCTGTAGGTAGCAAACTCGAGAGGCACATCCTGGTACACCCCTCCGAAACTCTCCAGCAACACATAATCATTGTCAGGATCATTGCCCTGGATCAGTGCTGCCAGCGTGGTACCTGCCTCTATACAGGTATCGGCGGGAATTACTACCTCAGGTCTTTCGTTCTCTGTACCTTCCACAATGATCTGCATATCCCGGGTTACAAAACCGATACGCCGGTACTCACCATTTATTTTACGCCATTCTTCTATGTAGAAGGCCACATTGTATTCTGAAAAATCTCCCTGCGAGTTCTGCAACAGATTACCTGGTGCATCCCATATCAAATCACCGGTAAGGGAGTCCAGTACCAGGGTAGCCGGTCCTGTCATGCCCTCGTTGCCAAAGTTCCAGTCCAAAGGATCTACGTAGAAATCGGGGTCGTTAAGCGGCTCATAGTTTGGCACAACCTGTCCCGCATCTTGCAGGGGAATTACAAACTTGTAGGAAATGCTGTCGCCATCGGCATCAAACGCACCCGGGTTATGGACAAACGTTACGCCTACTCCGGCACGGTCGATTGGAGGCACCAGCAACACCGGGGAACTGTTTAATCCTATAAACGGATCGATAAGAATCTGAGATTCTATGTAAAACGGGGTTTGTACGGAATTCCCTTTATTGATGTTAACAATTTCGTCGTTTCTATTGGGCTCGCGGTAACTGATGGTATATACTCCCGGTGAATTGTAGGTGTAGGTGATCTTAATTATGTACTGTTCAATTTCATTATTGGGGCCCAAAAAAATGCCATCAACAAATGAATCAGCTTCCAGATCGATCTGTACCTCCGTCCCATCGCCAAAATTGATCATACCATCCCCAAATCGCACCGGGGAACCAGTATCGGTATAACCGGTCAGGGTAAACTCGTAGGTTAGGGTTACATTGGAAACCCGACGTGAAGTAATCTCAGCGGCCCTGATATGTGTAGCCTGGAGATATTCCCAACTACAGGCCAATAGTACTGGTACCAAAAGAAAAACCTTGAAAACTGATTTCATCAAACCGGCGGGATTTTTATGATAATGGTTAATCAACAAAAATAGTTCTTTAGCGTAGGAAATCCACAAATGTTACATTTTGAAGGAATTAAAAATACAGAATTCTGTGCTATTTTTAGAATCCCTTTCGGGAACATAGATTAATCACTGGTTACAAGCAAGTTATAATACTTTTCTTTCGGCAAAAACCACGCATTTCCGAATTGCTAATCCATAAGTAGTTTCCTCCGGGAATAGACAGCGGTAATCACCTGCCAGCATCTATCATCCTTTACACCATTAGACGATAATTCTATAGAAAGCGTTTGTTATGCCGGCTAATTATTACCCTATCTCTCAGCTGGAGTCAATGCATACCAGTCAAATCTACGGATCGTTTTGCACCATATTTAGAATCCTTTTAAAAAACACCCATGCTTTTGCTATTTAGTCTGCCGTCCTTAACTTTGGTCACTTCAGTTTTAACTGTATTATTCCTATGAGTTGGTTAACCGACGCTTTAAAGAGCAGCCTGGGTAGAAAATTGGTAATGTCACTTACCGGTTTGTTTTTAGTGTTATTCCTGGTGGGACACGTGCTGGGAAATTTGTTACTATTTGCCAATGACCAGGGTCAGGCGTTTAACGAATATGCCCGTTTTATGACCAGTACCCCCGCCATTCAGGTGCTAAGTATCATCACCTACACCAGTATCATCATACACGTTATTTATTCCATTATTATTACCCGGAAAAACCGTCAGGCACGGCCAATAGGTTATGCCGAGAGTGCTGCCTCAGCCAACAGCTTATGGACTTCCAGGAACATGGGAATTCTTGGTACCATTGTGCTGATCTTTTTGGTGATTCATTTAAAATCTTTTTGGTATGAGATGCGGTTCGGTCAGGTGCCCATGGTCAATTATGACGGAGCCGGGGAGTTTAAAGATCTCTACAGTATTGTGGTGGAGGCTTTTTCACAATGGTGGTATGTTTTACTTTATGTAGTGGCCATGTTTGGACTGGCGTTTCACCTGAGTCATGGGTTTAAGAGCGCTTTCCAAACCCTGGGGCTAACTCATAAAAAATACACACCTCTGATCGAAAGTGTGGGATTCTGGTTTTCCATAGTAGTACCCACACTGTTTGCCCTTATACCCATTGTCATGTATGTTAAAAGTTTAGCGTAATCGTCTGTCACATATGCCTTTAAACCTCGATGCCAAAATACCAGGAGGTCCCCTTGAGGACAAATGGTCTAAGCATATATTTGATATCAAGCTGGTGAACCCGGCCAATAAAAGAAAATTTGACATTATCGTGGTAGGCACAGGATTGGCTGGTGCCTC
>JAUIKU010000025.1 GCA_030430675.1 Bacteroidia bacterium
CTTGATGGCATTGTCGTTTAACCGTATACCTGTAGATGTTAAAAACTGAAAGTCAGGCTGGTACCCGGTCATTGCCAACACGAAATCGTTTTCAATGGTTAGTGGACCCTCGGGAGTAACCAGGTCCACTTCCCTTTCCCTGATCTCGGTAATATTGGATTTGAAATATGCTTTTATTGACCCTTCCTTAATTCGGTTTTCAATATCTGGCTTTACCCAGTATTTGACACTGGGGCTGATTTCACTTTCTCTTAGCACCATGGTAACATGTGCGCCTTTTCTGTAAGTTTCCAATGCCACGTCAACCCCTGAATTCGCTGCCCCCACCACTACAATCTTCTGATCAAAATAAGGGTGTGGCTCATCGTAATAGTGCTTAACCTTAGGCAGATCCTCACCCGGTACGTTAAGCAAATAAGGCAGATCATAAAATCCCGTAGCAATAACTATCGACCGGGATTTGTAGGAGCTTCGATCTGTTGAGATAAGATAATGGCTCCCCTCATCCTCTATTGACAGTACCCGCTCATACAGGCGTAATTTCAGATCCCAGCTGGAAGCTACCCTTCGATAATACTCCAGGGCCTCTGCCCTGTTTGGTTTACTCCCATGTGAGATAAACGGGACTTCTCCAATTTCCAGTCGATCTGAAGTGCTGAAAAAAGTCATGTTATAGGGATAGTTGTACAGAGAGTTGACCAGGCAACCCTTGTCAGCTATCACATACGTTATACCCCTCCGCTCTGCTTCAATGCCACAGGCCAACCCAATTGGTCCTGCGCCCACTACAAATGCATCGAGGATCTCTTCATTTCCCAAGGCCGTCATCGCCGCCAAAATTAACAAATTTAAAACAATGGCACTTCTATGGAGGTTAAAGATTGTATACCGCTTTCAAATACTAAAGTTGATGGAAGATTTACAGTTACAAAAGACCCATATTTTCTGGTTTCGCAGGGATTTGCGATTGGATGACAACCGCGGTCTGGCGGCGGCACTGGAAGATGGCTGCCCGGTACTGGCCATATTTATTTTCGACACACAGATCCTGGACACACTTTCCAGCACGGATGCCAGGGTATCCTTCATTCATCAGAGATTAAAAAAACTAAATGAAGCGCTGGCTAATCACGAAACCACCCTGCTAACTTTTTACGGGTCAGTACAACAGGCTTTTGAAAGAATTTGCTCGAAGTTTGATGTACAATCTGTCTACTGCAATCATGACTACGAGCCTTATGCTGTTATGAGAGACAATAAAATAATGGAATGGCTGGGCTCCAGGGGTATTGGGTTTCATTCATCACAGGACCAGGTGATTTATGAAAAATCACAGGTAATGAAAGGCGATGGGACCCCATACACGGTCTTCACTCCATACATGAAAGCATGGAAATCAAAACTCAATCAAGACACTCGTAATTGGGAACCCACAAAGTTATCCACCGGGAACTTCCTGGCTATGGACCAGCAGGCAATCACCGGTTTGGAAACCATGGGATTTTCCAAACAACCGCTGGAAATTCCCGATCCACAGCTGCCGGATAAATCTCTTTTGAACAGGTATCAGAAAGATCGGGATTATCCTGCCAGGAATGGGACCAGCAGGTTATCCGTGCACCTGCGGTTTGGCACTATTAGTATCCGAAAACTGGTTAAAGAAGCTCTGGAGCATAGCGATACCTGGCTGAATGAATTGATCTGGAGAGAGTTTTATATGATGATCCTGTGGCACTTTCCTCATGTGGTCAATGAATGCTTTAAACCGGAGTATAATTTCATTCCCTGGAAAAACAGTGAAGAAGATTTTGACAGGTGGTGTAAGGGCCAAACCGGTTATCCTTTGGTTGATGCGGGAATGAGGGAACTCAATCAAACAGGCTACATGCACAACAGGTTGAGAATGATAACGGCAAGCTTTCTCAGTAAGCACTTACTGATTAACTGGCAGTGGGGCGAAGCATATTTCGCGGAGAAATTACTGGATTTTGAGCTTTCCTCCAACAATGGTGGCTGGCAATGGTCGGCAGGATGTGGATGCGATGCAGCACCCTACTTTAGAGTTTTCAACCCCTGGTTGCAGGCAGAGAAGTTTGACCCCGAATCGGAATACACCAGGCGCTGGGTACCTGAATACCAGGATGCCGACTACCCCGAACCTATGGTCGATCATCGGTTCGCCCGTTCCAGAGCCATTGAAACCTATCAGCAAACACTACAAAAACAATAGACGGTATTTGATGTTTATTAACTATGAAACTGTATCAGTTAAGAAGGACACAGCGGTTTACCCAGCCTATAGAAGAGGTTTGGGAATTCTTCTCCTCTCCGGAGAATCTTTCCCGTATCACGCCCTCCTACATGAGTTTTAAAATTAAAAGCGAATTGCCTGAGGAAATGTATCCGGGTATGATAATCGAATACAGGGTTAAGCCCCTGGCCAATATTGCCATCACCTGGGTGACTGAAATAACCAGGTTGCAACGACCTCATTTTTTTATTGACGAACAACGACTGGGACCCTATGCCTTCTGGCATCACCAGCATCATTTTAAGTCAGTGAAAAATGGTACAGAGGTCATTGACCTGGTACATTACAGTCTGCCTTATGGAATATTTGGGAGATTATTACACTGGCTTTTTATTAAAAGGCAGTTACATGGTATATTTGATTACCGGGCGGAGGTATTAAAAAAACTACTGCCGCCAAGTGTGGTGTTACACCAGAGTGAGATATTATGAGTATTCTAGTTAATGCCGGAATCGTGATAGCGACTTTTCTATTCATGGAATTCGTTGCCTGGTTTACTCATAAGTATGTTATGCATGGGTTTCTCTGGACGCTACATCAGGATCATCACGTCAGGGAGGAAGGATTCTTTGAAAAGAATGACAGTTTCTTCCTGCTTTTTGCCATACCAAGCCTCTTATTGTGTTTTGTTGGATCGGCCAGTGGGTTTGACTATAAATTCTGGATAGGGATCGGTATTTTACTGTATGGGATCGCTTATTTTCTGGTCCATGATATCTTCATTCACCAAAGGTTTAAAATATTCAGGCGGACCAACAGTGTATATTTCAGGGCACTTCGAAAAGCACACAAGGTACACCACAAGCACCTGGTGGCGGAAGACGGAGAGTGTTTCGGTATGCTTTGGGTTCCATTAAAATACTTCAGGGAAGCAGCAAACAGTGGTAAGTCATAGGTGTCCGGCGAGCACTATACCTATCTTATTATTAACCTGGCCAGTATTTCCATTCCGCTGGCAGCTAGTTTTGAACACCGCATCAGGTTTTTCAGTCAGTGGAAATACTGGCTGGTGGCTATCGCCGTTCCCGGTATTCTATTTATAATTTGGGATGCGTTTTTTACCCAGTGGGGTATCTGGGGCTTCAATGATCGGTATATTACCGGACTCTCATTGCTGGGGCTGCCAATGGAGGAATGGCTGTTCTTTTTTTGTATACCCTATGCCTGCCTGTTCACCTATGAAGCTTTAAAGTACCTAATATCCTACGAGCCAACTCCCCAGAATACTTCGCGAATAACTTATGTCCTCGGTGCGATACTACTGGTAGTGGCAGTTCTGAATTACGATAAGGCTTATACCGCTACCACTTTCTTATTGCTGTTTATGGCCTTGCTTGCCCATGAAATCATCATTACGAAAAGTTACTTGGGCAGATTCTATCTAACTTACCTGTTTATTCTGGTCCCCTTCTTTATAGTAAATGGCATTCTTACCGGATCATTTATTGAAGAGGAGGTGGTATGGTACAACGACCTGGAAAACCTGGGCATTAGAATGTTTACCATTCCGGTTGAAGACACCTTCTATGGAATGTTGTTGATACTGCTCAACGTAACCATTTTTGAATATTTAAAGAATAGCAATAAGTACCAGCAAGCTGATATAGTTGACCATTAGAAATCCAACTGTAGTTAGATTTTTATTATTTTTGCCACCCTGAATGCAGTCATCTATGTCTATTTCCCCCAAATATCAACCCCGGCAAATTGAATCGAAATGGTATGAGTACTGGACGGAGCGCCGGTTTTTTAACAGCAAACCCAATCCGGAAAAACAACCCTATGCCATAGTGATCCCTCCACCTAATGTTACCGGAGTGTTGCATATGGGTCATATGCTGAACAATACCATACAGGATGTACTGATAAGAAAAGCCCGTATGGAGGGAAAAGAAGCATGCTGGGTACCCGGAACCGATCATGCCTCAATTGCCACCGAGGCCAAAGTGGTGGCTATGCTGAAAGCACAGGGGATTGACAAGCGCAATATCTCCAGGGACGCGTTTGTCGAGCATGCCTGGGACTGGACGCATAAATACGGTGGAATTATCCTGGAGCAGCTGAAAAAACTGGGTGCCTCCTGCGATTGGGAGCGTACCAGTTTTACCATGAATGACCAGTATTACCAGGATGTGGTAAAGGTATTTGTCGATCTGCATAACAAAGGGCTTATCTACCGGGGTGTGCGCATGGTAAATTGGGATCCCGTTGGTCAAACTGCCCTTTCGGATGAAGAAGTAAATCACCGGGAAGTCAAGTCTCAGTTGTACTTTGTGCGATATTTCCTGGAGGACAGTGACGAAACCATCACCATTGCCACTACCCGCCCGGAAACCATTTTGGGAGATACCGCTGTCTGTATCAACCCAAATGACCAAAGATATACCCACTTAAAAGGAAGAAAGGTACGGGTCCCTCTGATCAATAGGGTCATTCCTATCATTGAAGACGAGTATGTGTCAATGGAATTTGGCACCGGCTGCCTGAAAGTGACCCCCGCTCATGATCTCAACGACTATGAGCTGGGTATAAAACATAACCTGGAGCGTATTGAAATACTTAACGATGATGGCACCCTGAACGAGAAAGCTCAGCGGTATATAGGGACAGACCGGTTTGAGGCCCGGAATCTGATCGTCAAAGACCTGGAAGATTCCGGCCATTTGGAAAAAACCGAGGATTATATAAACAACGTGGGGTTCTCGGAAAGGACAGATGCGGTCATTGAGCCCAAGTTATCCATGCAATGGTTTATGAAAATGGAGCAACTCTCCAAACCAGCGCTGGACCACGTGTTGAATGGAGACATCAGGTTTTACCCGGCAAAATTTATCAACACTTACCGGCATTGGATGGAAAACATCAGGGACTGGTGTATCTCAAGACAATTGTGGTGGGGTCATCGTATTCCTGCCTATTATTTGCCGGACGGATCGTACATAGTGGCCGAATCACAGGATGATGCGCTACAAATCGCCCGTAAAAAACACCCCGGGCTTACCTCAAACGATCTACGACAAGAGGAAGATGTACTTGACACCTGGGCCTCCAGCTGGCTTTGGCCTATTGCGGTATTTAATGGTATTTCCGACCCCGACAATGAGGAAATCCAATACTATTATCCAACCATGGATCTGGTGACCGCCCCGGAAATTTTGTTTTTCTGGGTGGCCCGTATGATTATCGCCGGTTATGAGTTCAGAAATGACAAACCCTTCAAAAATGTCTATCTAACCGGCATTGTAAGGGACAAAAAGCGACGTAAAATGTCAAAGTCACTGGGAAATTCGCCGGATCCGTTGGAATTGATAGAACAATATGGAGCCGATGGCGTAAGAACCGGAATGCTCTTCAGTTCACCTGCCGGGAACGACCTCTTGTTTGATGAAAAGCTTTGTGAACAAGGCAGGAATTTTGCGAACAAGATCTGGAACGCGCTGAGATTGGTCAAAGGTTGGGAAGTTGAAGATATCGATGATCCAGGTAACCGGCAAGCCGTCATTTGGTTCGACCACCGGTGTAATCAGGCCATTGAGGAAATCGAAGACCACTTTGCCAAATTCAGGATCTCTGACGCCTTGATCACCATCTATAAACTAATTTGGGACGACTTCTGTTCCTGGTATCTGGAAATGGTGAAACCTGCATATCAGAAGCCCATCGATGCTGCAACCTACAAGTCAACCATAGGTTTTTTCGAAAGGCTTATGAAATTACTCCATCCATTCATGCCATTTATTACCGAGGAAGTGTGGCACAGTTTGGATCAGCGCTCGGATAATGATTGTATTACTGTGTCCCAATGGCCTGCTGCCGGAGACTATCGCACAGACCTGTTAAAACAAGTAGAGAAAGTATTTGAAGTGGTGAGTCAGATAAGACACACCAGAACCCAATCACAAACCCCGGTTCGGGACAAAATTGGCCTCTATATCAGGACCTCGAATCAAGATACTTATCAGGCCTATCAACCTACCCTACTTAAACTAGGTAACCTTAGCCAGGTTCAATATGTCGATGGCATACCGGAATCTACCGGCACCACCTTTGTCGTGCGCGATGACGAGTTTTTATTGGAAACCAGCAATCAGTCCGATCCTGAACAGGACAGACTGCAGTTGGAAAAAGAACTTGAGTATACCAGGGGTTTTCTGGCCACCGTGGAAAAAAAATTAAGTAATAAAAGGTTCGTAGATAACGCCCCGGAACAAGTGGTGAACAACGAAAGAAAGAAAAAAGAAGATGCGGAGGCCAAGATCCGAACGCTGGAGGCCAGCCTGGGCAAACGCTAGAATCTGGTTCCTATAAATAGGCTAAGGTCCTTGCATTTGAGTTTGAACTTATTGCCAATATCGGCGTTGGTAATATTACCCTTGAAAGTATAAACACCTTTCATAAACCAACGGTTGGCAAAGATCATATCCTCAATGCTGCCAGCTTCCGCGATCTGTAATAACACCGGGGTAAAGATATGACTGAAGGCGTTGGTAGCTGTTCTGGCAACCCGCGATGCTATATTTGGCACACAATAGTGAATAACATCGAATTTCTTAAACACCGGGTTGCTGTGCGTAGTGACCTGCGAGGTTTCAAAACACCCACCCTGATCAATACTTACGTCAATTATAATTGAATCGGGCTTCATAGAAGCCACCATATCTTCGGTTACTATTATTCTGCTTCGACCTTTTTCAGCACGAATGGCTCCAATTACCACATCTGCCGATTTGAGCGATTCGGTGAGCGTGGCAGCATCAATGGTGGACGTATAAATTTGCTGGCCTAGTGCATGCCGCAGGCGTCGCAACTTGTATATATGATTGTCAAACACCTTAACTTGAGCGCCCAATCCCAGTGCTGCCCTGGCCGCATACTCCGCCACGGTACCGGCACCCAGAATAACTACCTTGGTTGGCGGCACTCCGGTAATACCTCCCAGCAGGATCCCTTTGCCATCATTGACACTGCTCAGGTACTCAGTGGCAATAGGAATTACGGTACTGCCGGCAATTTCACTCATGGCCCGCACCGTGGGCAATCCACCCACCTTATCTTCAATCTGTTCAATAGCGATACCGGTAATTCTTTTCTCATTAAGCGCCTGCAGATATTCCACTTTCTGATTGCCCAACTGCAAGGCGGAAATTAGCGTTTTACCGGGCACTAAATACTTTATTTCCTGACTGGTAGGGGGTTCAATTTTTAACAGGATATTGCTCTTGAAGACCTCCTGGGTATCGTAGCTGATCTTAGCTCCGGCCTCACTGTATTCACGATCGGTAAATTTTGCTTTAATTCCGGCGGTGCTTTCCACTACCACCTGATGACCATTGGCGACCAACAAACCCACGGATTCGGGGTTTAGCGACACCCTGTTCTCCTGCAATGACACTTCTTTGGGAATTCCAATTGACAGTGAAGTAGCACCGCTTGGCACTTTTAATAACGATTCCTGGGGATAAATGCTTTCCTGGCGTAAACCCTTTCCTTTATCAGCTTTAGTCATTTTTGGTTACTTTGATCAACCTGTCATGGTCCGGCTGCACTTGTATATTGATGGTGATATATTTTTCGGGGAGGATGGGAGCAACCAAGTCCGGCCATTCTATAAAACAATAATTACCAGAGTCAAAGTATTCATCACAACCTATATCAAGCGCCTCTTTTAAATCCTTTAACCGGTAAAAATCAAAATGATAGTATTCTTCTCCTGATAAGTCGCGGTATTCGCGAATCACTGTGTACGTTGGGCTGGTAACAGCATCCACCACACCTTTTGCCTGACAAATGGCCTGGATCATGGTAGTTTTGCCAGCACCCATATCACCATTGAACAACCAAACTTTATGGTCACCGGCAAACTGAATTATTTTTTCGGCCACAGGCCTGAGTTGGCGGGGATCGGAAACCAGAAATTGTTCCCCAACCTCCTGATAATTAACCATTCCGCGAAGTTAAGGAAATTATCGGAATAATCATTTCCTCCATGGACACACCACCGTGTTGAAAAGTGTCCTTATAATAGTTTACGTAATAGTTGTAGTTGTTGGGATAGGCGAAAAAATTATCCTCCAAAGCAAACACATAAGAAGTGCTGACATTGACTTTGGGCAGATGAAAATCCTCCGGTTTTCTTACCGCAAATATGTTTTTGCCATCGTAGCCCAGGTTCTTTCCTTGCTTGTACCTGAGGTTGGTATTGGTCTTTTTATCCCCCACAATCTTGAATGGCCTTTTTACCCGGATAGTACCGTGATCGGTGGTAATGATTATGGATGCACCTTTTTCGGATATTCTCTTTAAAGTTTCCAGTAAAGGAGAATGAATAAACCACGAATTGGTAATAGAGCGATAGGCTGACTCATCATGCGCCAGTTCCCTGATCATCTGCATATCCGTCCGGGCATGAGACAGCATATCTACAAAATTATACACGATAACATTCAGGTCATTTGCCATCAGATTATTGATACTTTCCAGGACATGCCTTCCCTGATTGGCATGGATAACCTTATGATAACTGTGTTTAATGTTCAGTCGTTGCTTGGCAATCTGTCTGGCCAGAAAGTCTTCTTCATGCCTGTTTTTGGCGTCATCGTCGTCTTCGTTGACCCAAATATCGGAATGGAATTTGGCCATTTCCAACGGCAGCATCCCGGAAAATATGGCATTGCGCGAGTAAGCCGTAGTAGTGGGAAGAATGGAGTAATAAAGCTCCTCCTCATCCACATTAAAATAATCAGAAATAGTAGGTTCTATGATCTTCCATTGATCGTACCTCAGGTTATCTATGACAATAAAGAACAAAGGCTGACCCTCTTTAAGCTTGGGGAATACCCTTTTTTTCATCAGTTGATGGGAGAGTAGCGGTTTATCAACCGCCGGGTCGTTTAACCAGTCTCGATAATTTTCAATTACAAATTTTGAAAAATTGGCATTAGCCTCTACTTTTTGATTTTCCAAAACCTCCGCCATACTGCGATTTTCGGTATTGTCAATTTCCAATTCCCAATAAACCAGCTTTTTATATATTTCTACCCATTCATCATGACCCATGTGCTCACTAAAGGCCATTGCCAGGTTTCTAAAATCCTGCTGGTAGTTGAGGTTGATCTTTTCGGTCACCAGCCGTTTGTTGTCCAACAACCTCTTGACAGACAAGAGTATTTGGTTTGGATTTAGCGGTTTGATCAGGTAATCCGCAATTTTAGACCCGATAGCTTCCTCCATTATGTGCTCTTCCTCACTTTTGGTTATCATAACCACCGGCACATTGGGTTTGTTGGCTTTTATTATGCCAAGAGTTTCCAACCCCGACATACCGGGCATATTCTCATCCAGAAATACAATGTCGAAATAATTATTCTCAACCTTTTCGATCGCATCCGCTCCGCTATTCACCGGGGTTACATCATAACCTTTATTGTTCAGAAAAAGGATATGAGGCTTAAGCAGATCTATCTCATCATCCGCCCATAAAATATTGTATCTTTGCATTTTCTAATTCTTTATATAAAGTTACCGTTTTAACAGGTTCTTATAAACCCACTTGGAGAAGAAAAAAATCATTAATGACCCGGTATACGGTTTTATTACCATTCCGGATGGCCTAATCTACCGGATTATCTCTCATCCCTATTTTCAAAGGTTACGAAGAATCAAACAGATGGGTTTAAATGACTTCGTATATCCCGGTGCTTTGCATACCCGGTTTCACCATGCACTGGGAGCCATGCACCTGATGAGTGTTGCACTGCACAACCTCAGGAGAAAAGGAAAAAAGATTAGCGACCACGAGTTCGAATCGATGCTGGCCGCGATTTTACTGCATGACATTGGACACGGGCCCTTTTCTCATGCACTTGAATCTACGTTACTCCTCCATGGTAATCACGAGGAAATCTCGGTAATTATTATAAAGCACCTCAACAGAATTTTTGGCGACCAGCTAAATACTGCCCTGGAAATCTTTAACAATCAATATCACCGCCCATTTTTCCATCAACTGGTCTCCAGTCAACTCGATATCGACCGGCTGGATTATCTGCAACGAGACAGCTTTTTTACCGGGGTTTCGGAAGGTACCATTGGCTCGGACCGGATAATTAAAATGCTTAATGTGGTTGACGGTCAGCTGGTGGTGGAAGAAAAGGGGATCTACAGCATTGAAAATTTCTTAAATGCCAGGCGGCTGATGTACTGGCAGGTTTATCTTCATAAGACTTCTGTGGCAGCGGAAAAAATGATGGTTTCGCTTATAAACAGAGCGCGTTTCCTGATTGAGCACGGAGTAGAGGTACCCTGTACCAGGGAGCTTAAACTGTTTCTCAGTCAACCGATCGAGCCCAAAGATTTAAAGGCCAACTCCGGTCTTCTGGATGCCTATTGTCAGATTGATGATTACGATATCTGGGCGGGAATAAAATCATGGCAACATCACCCGGACCAGGTGCTGTCAGGGATCAGCAGGATGTTCCTGGACCGAAACCTGTTTCAAATCCAACTTCAACTGGAACCCATTTCGGTAGACCATCAAAAATTGCGGTCTAAAATTGCCGACCAATTTGGAATGACCAAAG
Organism: Bacteroidia bacterium; assembly: GCA_030430675.1. Lineage (GTDB taxonomy): Bacteria > Bacteroidota > Bacteroidia > Cytophagales > Cyclobacteriaceae > SZUA-3. The sequence continues at coordinate 10,891 of JAUIKU010000025.1, forward strand.
CGGAAGATTTGGATTTTATGATTTGCCAGGGCGTCATTACCAATGCCGCCTATACTACCGGTAACACTGGCATCAACATTCTGGACAAACAGGGGAATGTTCTGGACATAGCCGCGGCTTCGGATTTACCCAATATTGCCGCTCTGGGCAAAATTGTAAAAAAACACTATCTAACGTGGCCTAAAAGTGTAACTTTGTGACGTTTTCAAACCCCCTGATTTTCAATGCAATTTACTATAAATCAATTAGCTGAACTTCTTAACGGGGAGGTGATCGGCGACGGCAATACTACTGTTAGCAAAATTGGCCCCCTGGATAAAGCGGGATCTGGAACCATCTCCTTTCTGCACAATCCGAAGTATGAGCCACAGCTATACACCACCAAGGCAGAGGCGGTAATTGTAAATAAAAACCTTAAGCTCAAAGCACCGGTAGCGCCGGTGTTGATCGCTGTGGATGACCCCTACAGCAGCCTCACCCAATTGTTGAAGCAATATCAGAAACTTAACGAATCCTTGAAGCAAGGGGTTGAAGAGCCCGCGTATCTGGGAGAAGGCGCCACAGTGGGAAATTCAGTCTATCGAGGGGCTTTTTCATATGTTGGCAACAACACTGTCATAGGTAATAATGTAAAACTGTACCCGCATACCTACATTGGTGACAATGTAACCATAGGTGATGATACTGTTATCTATGCCGGGGCCAAAATATATTCCAACTCGGTTATTGGGAAAAGCTGTGTAATTCACGCCGGCGCGGTTATTGGCAGTGACGGATTTGGCTTTGCCCCACAGGAAGATGGCAGCTATGAGGCAATTCCACAGGTGGGGAATGTGATACTGGAAGATGAAGTAAATATAGGGGCCAATACTACCATTGATTGTGGCACCCTGGAGTCTACCTTGATTAAAGCTGGAGCTAAATTGGATAACCTGATCCAGGTTGCACACAATGTGGTAATTGGTGAACACACTGCAATTGCCGCCCAGGCCGGTATATCCGGTTCCACCAAAATCGGCAAAAATTGTATTATAGCAGGACAGGCAGGGATAGTAGGACATCTTAACATCTGCGACAGAGTAACTATAGGAGCACAGGCTGGGATATCAAAATCTCTGGAAGAAGAGGGCTCAATATTACTGGGTAGTCCGGCCTTCGAGATCAGGGATTTTAAGCGGTCTTTTGCCGTGTTTAAAAACCTGCCCAATATGGCGCGCAGAATTAATGATCTTGAGAAAAAAGTACTAAATTTGCCCCCCAGCGAGAAATAGGATGAATATTAAACAACACACTATAAAAGAGCCGGTTACGGTGTCTGGAGTTGGTCTGCATACCGGGGTTGAAGCCAACATGACTTTTCAACCCGCCAAAGTGGACCACGGGATCAAATTTCAGCGTGTCGATTTGCCGGATCAACCCATAGTAGATGCCGATGTAGACAATGTGGTTGACCTGTCCAGGGGAACTACCATCGAACAAAACGGCGCCAGAGTCAATACGGTGGAACATACCCTGGCCGCCCTGGTAGGCCTTGAAATAGACAACGTACTCATACAACTGGATGGTCCGGAACCTCCGATAATGGATGGAAGTTCCAAAATGTTCACCGATGCCCTGGAAAAAGTGGGGACGGAAGAACAAAATGCACTGCGCAATTTTTTTGAAGTACCGGAAGCAATTATTTATCGGGAAAAAGAAAGAAATGTAGAGATAGCAGCCTTACCGCTGGACGATTACCGGGTTACGGTGATGGTTGATTACAACTCGCCGGTTTTGGGCAGTCAGCACGCCTATTTAAACGACATCAATGACTTCAATCGCGATATTGCGGATTGTCGCACCTTTTGCTTCCTGCACGAGTTGGAGATGCTGCATAAGAACAATCTGATCAAGGGTGGCGATCTTAACAACGCCATCGTAGTGGTAGACCGGGTGGTAAAAGATCATGAATTAGAGTCCCTGGCCAAGTTATTTAACAAGCCCAAAGTAGAAGTTAAAAAAGAGGGCATTCTCAATAATGTGGAGTTGCGATACCGCAATGAGCCAGCCCGTCACAAATTGCTGGATGTAGTCGGTGACCTGGCATTAGTGGGAAGACCGATTAAAGCGCAAATCCTGGCAGCACGTCCCGGGCATGCCGCCAACGTAGCTTTTGCCAAAAAGCTGAAAAAGGCAATGCTTGAACAGGACACCAATGTACCCAGGTATAATCCCAAGTTACCACCGGTACTGGATATCAAGCAGATTGAAAACCGGTTACCACATCGCTACCCGTTTCTTCTGGTAGACAAGATATTTCATCTGGATGATGAAAGTGTGGCCGGTGTTAAGAACGTGACCATGAATGAGCCCTTTTTTCAGGGGCATTTTCCCGGCAACCCGGTAATGCCCGGGGTACTGCAAATAGAAGCCATGGCTCAGGTAGGTGGCATCCTGGTTTTGAACACGGTGCCAGATCCTGAAAATTACTGGACCTTGTTTTTAGGAGTTGAAAACTTTAAGTTTAGGAAAATGGTATTACCCGGAGATACCCTGGTAATACAATGTGATCTAATAGCTCCCATTAAGAGAGGGATTGCCAAAATGCGCGGAAGGGCTTATGTAGGAAACCAGTTGGTATGTGAGGGATCTATGGTAGCAAGAATCGTTCGCAAGGATACATGAACCAACCACTGGCGTACATTCACCCTCAAGCCAAAATAGCCAGAAACGTGGTTATTGAGCCCTTTGTCACCATTGATAAAAATGTGGTTATTCAGGACGGTACCTGGATCGGATCCAATGTTACCATTATGGAAGGGGCCCGAATTGGCAAGAACTGCAAAATCTATCCCGGAGCCGTGATCTCCTCCACGCCACAGGACCTCAAGTACGAAGGAGAAGAAACCACTGCTGAGATCGGAGATAATACCATTATCAGGGAATTCGTTACCATAAGCCGGGGTACGGTCGACAAACACAAGACTGTGATCGGCACCAATTGTCTGATCATGGCGTATGCGCATGTGGCTCACGACTGTGTGATCAACGATAATGTAATTCTGGCCAATGCATCGCAGGTGGCCGGGCACGTGGTCATTGATGAATATGCCACTATAGGTGGTGCCAGCGCGGTTCACCAGTTCGTACATATTGGCGCTCACGTAATGTTGTCGGGAGGTTCACTGGTGAGCAAAGATGTGCCGCCCTTTACCAAGGCTGCCCGAAAGCCATTGAGCTACTGCGGAATAAACTCCGTGGGCTTGAGAAGAAGAGGGTACAAGAATGAAAAGATCAATGAAATACAGGAGATATACCGCCACATTTTCCTGAAAGGACTGAACAACAGTAAAGCCCTGGACTATATTGAACTGGAGTTGAGTCCCTCCAAAGAACGGGATATCATTATCAATTTTATCCGAAACTCCAATCGGGGAATAATGCGGGGTTATTCCAGAATCCGGTAAATGAAAATAGTACTGGATAAAGCTTCTAAACGATTCGGTCGCGATTGGTTGTTTAAAGACCTTGAGTACGAACTCAATCTTTCACACTCTTATGCCATAACCGGCCCAAATGGATCGGGTAAGACTACCCTGTTGAAGATTATCGCAGGTATGATTCCCTGCACCAGGGGCTCGGTAAGTCATATTTTAGAAAATGTACCGTTAGACCCTGATACAATTTACAGGTATGTCAGTTTTGCAGCACCCTATATGGATGTTCCCGAAGATCTGACGCTTAAAGAACTTCTGGTGTTCCATTTCAAGCTTAAGCCGGCGGTAACGGGGATATCTGTGGAAGAAATGGCCATTAGAGCCGGGTTAGGTGAGGCGCTCAATAAACCCATACATACATTCTCCAGTGGCATGAAACAGCGTATAAAACTGGCTCTGAGTATTTTTTGTTCAACTCCGGTACTGCTACTTGACGAACCCACCACCAACCTGGATGAAGCCGGCACTTCCTGGTACCTCAGTGAGATTTCACGGATAAAATCCAGTAAACTATTGGTTATCAGTTCGAATCAGGGAGTGGAATACGATTTCTGTGATCAAATCATCAAGCTAAGGCCCTAATAGTCCATTTTTCGCAAGAGCTTTAATAATGGATTAATTTCTTACATCAGACTGGCTTAAACCAAGAATAAACTTTAATGTAATGCGTTTTTTGACTATAATTGACCTTATTTTTAGCACGCTATGAATGTAATTTGCAAAGTTTATACGATCATTGGCGCCGTATTCCTAATAACGGCTTGCCAGAGCGATGATGGCGGCGGACCTGATCAAACCCCAGAACAGATACAAACTGGTAAATTAGTGGGAAGGTGGGAACCAGGCACTGTTATCCAGGAGATTGACGGTGAAATCACCGATGACCGGTTTTCCGATTTCTCAATTACTTTTGATGCCGATGCTCAAGGCGAGAACAAAACCTATGACATCACCAATAGCGGAGGTGAGGCATTTGAAGCTGGTGAAAACAAAGCCTGGGACTACGTAGATGCAAACCTTAATCGCATTGAGCGACTTGATAACGGTTTTGAGTTCGATATTTCTCTCTCAAACAATGATACAGAACTCCAAATCACTTTGACGGTAGACGAGTCCGGAAGCCCACTGGGAAGGGTGTCTAATACTACCGGAGGGTATACCTTCAACCTGGAGAAAGTAAACTAATACTATTTGAGCGTTACCAGGGTTATTCCTGAGCCACCTCTTTCCACATGTTCGTCTTTCATTGATTCAATAGACGGGTCTCCCGAAAGTTGTTCCCTGATTACAGACCGCAGGATACCATCACCCTTGCCGTGTAAAATCCTCAGGTGGGTCATACCCAGCAGCATACTTTCGTCAATAAAGTCAGCCACCGCCTTCAATGCCTCTGAAGCACGCATTCCCCGCACATCCAACTGAGAAGAATAGTTGGCTCTCTTACTGTGCAATTCGATATTGCTTTTAACTTTTGCCGGTGCGGGCCGACTCTGTGGCTGGACGGTTCCTACCTTCTGAAGCCTGTGGAGCTTTACCTTGGATTTCAAAGCTCCCATAATAATCTCGGCAGATTTTCCTGAAATACTCACCACTTCACCCTTGGCTTCGCTATCCTTTAAACGTACCATATCTCCCGGTCTAATGGGGCCTGGCAATACCTTCTCCCCTACCTCTTTGGTGATTTTTAAAGGCTTAGAGCTTTCTTTGAAGCGGTCGAGCTCCTGCCTGACCTGCCTGGTTACCTCTTTTTTTGCTTTGTTTTCCTGAATGGCACGAATAGTGGCCTCAATTCTCTGGTTCGCTTCAGTCAACAGCTCCTGGGCCTCCATTTTTGCACGGTTAATGATCTCTTTTCGCTCCCCCTGTATCTGACTAATTTGTTTTTCTTTTTCCAGTGTGGATGCCTCCAGTTTATTTTTGAGATCTTCCACCTGTTGGTTGTACTGGTCATACTTTTGCTTCTCCTGCTCCAACTCAGTCACCAACTTCTCAAAAGCTACCTGATCGTGGCCCACTCTGGCTTTTGCCGCGGACAGTACTTCCGAAGGCAATCCTATTTTACCGGCAATTTCAAGCGCAAAAGAACTTCCGGGCTTGCCGATATCCAAAAGGTACAGGGGTGCCAGCCTTTCCAGGTCGAATCTCATGGCGGCATTTATCACAAATGGTTGTTCCTCGGCGAACTTCTTTAGATTACCATAATGAGTAGTAACCAGCCCACGTGCTTTTCTGGCCACCAGTATCTCCATGATGGACTCTGCGATAGCACCCCCAAATTGGGGCTCGGTTCCGGTACCAAACTCATCGATCAGGAATAGGGAACGCTCCGTACAGGTCAGTAACAGATGTCGCATATTTTCGAGATGACTACTATAAGTACTCAGATCATTCTCAATAGATTGCTCATCCCCTATGTCAATAAACAATTCTTTAAAGATCCCCATGGTTGACTCATCCGCCACCGGTACCAGCATACCTGACTGCAGCATCATCTGTAACAAACCCACGGTTTTTAAGGCTACCGATTTGCCTCCGGCGTTGGGTCCTGAGATCACTATAATCCGTTGATCTTCATTTATCTCAGCAGACAACGGTACCACCGGCAAATTTAATTTACGGTTGGCCAGTAGCAGAATGGGGTGAACCGCATCAATCAGATTAAAATCGCTTTGGTCACGAACTTGTGGCTTGCACGCATCAATCCGCTGTGCCAGTTTTGCTTTGGCCCTGGTAAAATCAACTTCTCCCAGGAAGGCTTCCAGATCCATCAGTTGTTCCCGTTGTTTAGCAACCTGAAGGGTAAGCGTGGTTAATATGGCTATGATTTCACGTTTCTCAGCAAAATGCAGCTCCCTTATCTGGTTGTTCTGATCAAAAACCTGCAGAGGTTCCAGGTATACGGTTTTTCCGGTCGTCGATTCATCCACGATCAGGCCTTTAAATCGCCGCTTATGTTCTGCCTGTATGGGTACCACTAAACGTCCATCCCGGATGGTAAGGCCACTGTCTTTTTCTGTATACCCCTTTTCTGTGGCGGTTTTTAATATTGATTCCAGTTCCCTGCGGGCGCTGCTTTCTTTTAACCTTATTTCCTGCCTTATTTTCTTAAGGGATTGGCTGGCACTATCTTTTATCCCTCCATTACGGTCAAACACACGATCCAGGTTCTCCAACAGTTCTTTCTGTGGCGCTATGTCATCGCACCTGTTGTGCCAATTTGGATAGTCCGCCCGGCACTTTTCGAAGTATCGAGCTATTTGAGACATAAGCTGCAAATTCTGCTTCAGTTGAAACAGCTGCTGACCGGGTATATGATAGCCTTGAACTGCACTTCTTTTCAGCTCCTGCGCTAATTCAAAGGCCTGTAATTCCGGAAACGGATCCCCGGACTTTAGCTGCTGTAACAACTCATCGGTGGCATTCAGCAGTTCATTAATGCTATTGACATCGTGGTGCAGCGTCACACGATCTACTTGGTTCTTCCCCAACTGGCCATGGCATGCTTCCGCCAGCAGTGATTTGACCTTATCAAATCCAAGTTTGGGCTCAATGGTTTTTGGGTAAAGCAGCATCCCCGTTTTATTGCCCGCTGTTTAACATTTTTTCCTTAAGGCTCAAACTGTCGATCACAGCGTCATAGATCTCACTTAGCTCATCTACCCGGTGCAGGTAGTACTGATAACTTTGCATAAACTGCCCGGAATCGATCTGATGTTTTTCATAAAGATCCCTCTCCCGTTCATTGAAAATAACTGCCAAAGAATCACGGTGTATTTTTATAGTTTGCAGGTTGCCCTCTAACAGGTGTGAATCGATGAGGAACGCCACCATTTGTTCTCTGGTCATCAGGTTTGCCGGTTTCTCCAGTTTTTCACCAGAGCAGGAGAATACAACCAACAGCACTAAAAAATACTTTTTCACGGTGAAAAATACTCAAATAAGTTCTAATTTTAAACTTTAGAACATTTCTGGATGAGGGAACTGCTCAACAAGTTAAGGCGATACGAGATAGAAATTAGGAAGGCCATTACCTCACAAATGCATGGAAATTTCCACTCTATTTTTAAAGGATCAGGCCTGGAATTCGATGATGTACGAGCTTATCAATACGGTGATGATATACGCACGGTAGATTGGAACGTTACCGCTAAAGGGCACGGCACATTTGTTAAAACTTTCAAAGAGGAAAAAGAACAGACGGTATTCTTTATTCTCGACCTCAGTGGCAGTCAGGAAATCGGTTCCCCTGGCAGGCAAAAGATAGATATAGGCAAGGAAATTTGCGGAGTACTTACCCTATCGGCCGTCAAGGAATCCAGCCAGGTGGGATTAATCGGATTTACCGATCAGCGGGAACTTTATATCAAGCCGGCAAAAGGGCTCAAGCATGCCTATCAAATCGTAACCAGACTTTTTGAGCATCAAACATCTTCAAGAAAAACAGATCTAAACAAAGCCCTGGCATTTACGCTTAACCTGATTAAGAGACGCAGCGTGGTAATCTTAATCTCCGATTTTATCGATCAGGACTACTGGAAGAATTTAAAGGCCCTGTCCAAAAAGCACGATCTGGTGATTATTCACCTTTTCGATGACCGGGAATCAAAATTGCCTCGCCTGGGCATTATCCCATTGTACGATAAAGAAACCGGAAAGACGCATTGGATTAACACTTCTTCACCGGCCTTCCGTCAAAAATTACAGGAGACTTTTGGACAAAACCAAGAGGAGTTACAACAATTCTGTAAGAAACACCAGGTAAATTATCTCAGCATTAATACCCAGGAGAACTATGTTCCCATGCTTATCAGGTTGTTCAAGCTGAGAAATAAAACCAAAGTAAAAAGTGCCTAGGATTTTACTATTATTTCTGTACCTGGCAACTGCAAATCCTGTGGTCGCCCAGGAAATTAAACCCAGAGGATATTTTTCCAGGGATACCATTCAGGTTGGAGAGCACCTGGATTTTACCATGGTGGTGGAATATCCCAGAGGCATGGAGGTTTTATTTCCGGACTCATCATTCAACTACCAGCCTTTTGAATTCATTTCCAAGAGTTATTTGAATACCGTATCAGATCAATCGATCAGTAATGACAGCGTTGTTTTTACCCTGACCACCTTTAGCCTGGATTCGGTACAGCAGCTGGCATTGCCCATATTTCTTATCACTGATGGTGACAGTACCAGAATTGACAGCAATCCGGATGATGTTATTTTACAACAAGTGATCACCCAAAGCGTTGACTCCCTGGATGTGAAGGAATCCATAGGGTATCAGCAAGTATCCAAGGCGTTTAATTACCCCTACCTGCTTATTGCCCTGGCGGCACTGGCGCTGTGTGCACTACTGACAGCAATTTTCTTTGGCAAAGAGATAAGAAGAAGATATAAACTGTACCGGATGAGAAAGCGGCATGTCAGGTTCCTGGAGCAGTTCAGATCGCTACAGGAAGAGGGGCTGGAATCTTCGGACAAGGCCGAGCATTTACTGGGGTACTGGAAGTCCTATCTGGAGCGTTTGGAAGGGATGCCCTATACCAAGTTAACCACTAAAGAGATTGTTACCTTGGGTGAAAACCAGGAATTTAAGGATACGTTAAGAATGCTGGATTCAAATATTTACGGGGAATTCAGAAAAACAGATATCAATCAATTAGCTTCCCGTCTTAAAGAATTCGGTATCGATCGTTTTGCCAAAAAAATAGAAGAGCTAAAACATGCTTGAAGAATTTCTGGAGGTAAAGAACTGGATTAATCTGGAATGGTTTAGGCCAGAGACCCTGAGAAGTTTTGACTGGGAGCATCCTATCTGGCTCTATTTTATACCGGTAATACCCCTGCTGCTGTTGGCAAAATGGTTGCTTTACTACAAGTTCAGACAGAAATTACCCTCTGCATTTCCCGACGATCAGCTAAAATGGCAATTCAGCAGCCTGCTGCGTCATATACCACCGGTATTGATGGTAATTATCTTAAGTCTGTTGTTAACGGCCTTGGCCAGACCGCAGAAGACAAATGAACAGGTGGAACAATGGTCGGAAGGAATCGATATCATGTTAATAATCGATATATCCCAATCCATGCAGATTGAAGATTTCCGGCCAAACCGCCTGGAGGCAGCCAAGGAAGTGGCCCGGGAATTTATCAAGGGTAGATTTCAGGATAGAATCGGACTGGTGATATTTTCAGGTGACGCCTATTCACTGGCACCGCTAACTACCGACTATGATTTGCTGTTTACCTATATCGACGAGATCGATTTCGAGAATATCGAAAACAGGGGTACTGCTATTGGTAGCGCCCTGGCGGTGGCAACCAACCGGATGCGCGAATCTGAATCTAAATCAAAGGTATTAATCTTACTGAGCGATGGCGACAATACCGCAGGTAACATAGATCCTATTACCGCAGCGGAACTTGCCAGTGCGTTTGAGATTAAAATGTATACCATAGGCATAGGAAAAGAAGGCCAGGTACCATGGGGCAAGGACCTGTTTGGCCGCACCAACTATGTACAGAGCTCGCTGGATGAGACCACTTTAAGAAAAATAGCTGAAATCGGAGAGGGCAAATTCTACCGGGTATCCAATGAACAAGCACTACAGGAAGTATTTCAGGAAATAGACGAATACGAAAAAGTTGAAATCAAAGAGTCCAGATACAGCAATACCACCGACTTCTACACGGTCTATCTTACCTGGGGCATTGTATTTCTATTGTTTTGGTTATTGACCAAATCGACCTTCGTCAGCAATATATTGGAAGATTAATATGTCAATCGCAGGGAATATTGAATCCTTTAACCAAAGTTTGGCGGGGAAACACTGTAAACTTATCGCAGTAAGTAAAACCAAACCATGCTCCGCCATAAAGGAAGCATACGATACCGGGTTTAGACGGTTCGGCGAAAACAGGGTGCAGGAACTGGTTGAGAAATACCAATCCCTCCCCAGGGATATTGAATGGCACATGATCGGCCACCTGCAAACCAATAAGGTCAAGTTGATTGCCCCTTTTGTGGCCCTAATCCATGCAGTGGATTCCTTGAGGTTGGCCGCTGAAATTGACAAACAGGCTGCCAAAAACCACCGAACCATAGATTGCCTATTACAGGTGCACATTGCCCTGGAAGAAAATAAATTTGGTTTCGACGGTGTGGAACTGGTACAACTGATAGAAGGGGGTAAGTTCGATGAATTCCAAAACATCAGATTTAAAGGATTGATGGGGATGGCCACAAATACCGGGGAGAAACACCAGGTGCAAACGGAGTTTAAAGAACTGAAAAAGCTATATGAGAGAATTGTTGCCTTACCACCTCGAAACAATTTCGATTTCCAGGAACTTTCCATGGGTATGAGCAGCGATTATCAAATTGCCCTGGAAGAAGGAAGCACCATGATCAGAGTTGGGAGTAGTATTTTTGGAGAAAGAAAGTAATTATGCAAAAACTTATTCTAACAGCTGGAGCAGTACTTGCCATGCTATCCGTGGGCATCGGAGCCTTTGGCGCCCATGCTTTAAAAGATATGTTAGCGGCCAGCGGACGGTCCGATACCTTTGAAACCGCGGTAGCCTACCAGTTTTATCACAGTCTGGGCCTGCTGATTATTGGAATACTGATGTATCATATTCCAAATCGTTATTTGCAATTTGCCGCCTGGTCACATATAGCCGGGGTCTTCCTGTTTTCAGGATCACTGTACATTTTATGCCTTACTGCTCAGACCAAATGGGGAGCGGTTACTCCTCTGGGTGGATTGCTGTTTATCGCCGGTTGGGTACTGTTGGTAGTAGCCTTGGTGAAATCATAAAACAAAAAACCCCACCGGTGGTGGGGTTTAAATGCTTTATAGCATAATATCAATGACTATTATGCATCTTCTTTCTTCTTGGGAAGCACATTGGTTTTGATGCTTACCTTTTCCCTGGGGTTAACAGCATTCGATACTACTGTTATTATTTTATTCTGCGCCCCGCTTTTCCCCTTGCTATCAAAACGGACGGTTATCTCGGAAGATTTACCGGCAGCAATTGGATCACGTGGCCAATTGGTGGCTGTACAACCGCAGGTAACCAAAACATTGGATATAATCAACGGCTGGTTTCCGGTATTCTCAAATGCAAAGGTGTGCTCTACTACATCACCTTGAGTAATATCACCAAAATTCTTGGAGCTCTCGGCAAAGGAAATCTCCGGGCCTTCAACCGATTGGCTTTGTGATTGTGCGTTTACGGCAACCATTAGGGCCGCAAATAAAAGGGACAGGGTAAAAAATTTCTTGATCATGACTTTGGTTCTTGTTAACAAATTCCTTTACAAATTTATGACTTTCAGACATTCGAACAAAAATCCTGCCTAAATGTCAAAATAACTATCTTCAAAGTTTACCAGGAACAACTCGTCAGTAGCCCTGGTAACTCCCGTATATAACCAACGTAAAAAGTCCTTATCCTGTTGTTCAGATGACACATAACCTTTATCCAGGAATATTACCTTCCACTGACCTCCCTGGGACTTGTGACAGGTCATTGCATAGGCAAACTTGATTTGAAGTGCCTGTAAATAAGGATCATTTTTCAAGGCTTCCTTCATTTCATTCTTGTTGGAATTATCCAGGTATTCGGCACTCACCTGCTCCAATAGTGAGCGATACTGCTGGTCTGTCAGGCTGGGATGCGCGGAATGCAGCGTATCCAGTAAAACTTTTACTGACAGTTGCTGGTTACTGGGATCGTCGATCAGCCGAATTTCAATATCTGCAAACCGGTATCCGTACCTTTCTTCTTCACCCAGATACTTCATCACCTCTGCAAATTCACCATTGGCCAGAAATCCCATGGGCGAATTTTCGGGTTTATAAAAATAATTGTTACGGACGATCATGATCTGATCACCTGCTTCTAATTCTTGCTCATAAAAGAACAAGCTATGTCGGATATTCCTATTGTAGAATACTGCGCTTTTATTTGACCTGCAAATGACAACGGTCTCTGAAATTCCATATTTATGGTAGGCATATCGCAATCCATCCTCCAGTCGCTGACCGCTCATTTTAAAGATGTCCGGTTGTTTGAGTGAAAATTTCACTTTGGGGGAACTATCCATAAGTTGAAGGCGTAAATTATTAGCATTGCTTAAGATACCTGAATCAAGCGATTGCCTCATTACCTGATTGAGCTCAATAGCACTGGTAACCAGTCCGTAACGGTCACGCAAATGATCCTCGGAGAGAGCGGGGCTAAGAGATTGCCCTACCGGTGGTAGCTGTGCACTGTCTCCAATAAGTATGAGTTTATTGGTGCTATCCTGATATACATACTTAATCAGGTCCGAAAGTACCTTATTGTTAATATCTCCCTCAGCGATCATGGAAGCCTCATCAACAATAAAAATTGTGCGCTTGGAATAGTTCTTCTTTAACCGGAAGTATGCACCCCGTTGGCCGTCACCTTCCTTAAGTTGATAGATCATCTTGTGTATGGTAAATGCGGATTTACGGCTATACCTGGCCAAAACCTTAGCGGCTCTGCCAGTGGGAGCCAGCAACCGCACCTTAAATCCAAAAGAAGGAAGTACTTTTACCAATACGGCAACCAAAGATGTTTTCCCAGTACCTGCATACCCTTTTAATATCAGGGAGGCGGGAGATTCTTCAGAGAGGATAAATTCCTCGGCCAACTCGAAAAACCGGTATTGGTCCCGGGTAGGTTCATAAGGAAATCTATCCGCTAGAATCCGGGAAGCCGTATTAATAGTTTTCAAGTTTTTACCTTCAAGTTTAGGTACTGGGGGGCACAGTACGATAAGTTTACTAACCCGTATACAAATGGAGAAAGAAATTATTAAAAACTTCGCAGACAAATTGAGACTGAGAGTTTGCGGCATCCTAAAAACTGAACAGGGGGTATTAATGATTCGTCATCGCGGCTTATCCCGTGCGGGTTATTTTTGGTCTCCCCCGGGAGGCGGCTTGTCATTTGGGCAATCAGTTACAGATTGTCTTAAACAGGAATTCCTGGAAGAAACCGGACTTAGGATAACAGTTGAGAATTTCCTGTTTGTAAATGAGTTTTTTAATCATCCGCTGCATGCGGTTGAATTGTTTTTTCGGGTAAAGCAAACCGGTGGGGACTTATGCAAAGGATTTGATCCCGAAATGAGCCCTGAGGGTCAAATAATTGAAGCGGTAAAGTACTTTAATGCAGATGATTTAAGAGAGCATAATGGTCCGCAATTGCACGCTGTTTTCCGGAATTTATCAGCACCTGAACAAGTTTTAAATTTGAAAGGGTATTTTCATAATTGGAAATAATTACATAAAATAGCGTTCTGATTTAATGCAATAGAACCGGAACGAGGGCCGGATAAAATAAAATCGCAGAATATGAACGTTACCAAGATATTAACCGTGGTATTTTACTTGGTCAGCATTGGGCTTGCCTACTTTTTAGTAAGTGGGATTGCCCATGATATCGAACAGGAAAAAGTGATCAAAGCGGTAGAGGCAAAAGTGATTGACAAACTGATGAAGATTAGGGATGCTGAACTAGCCTACCTGCTTTCTAACGGGTCGTTCACCAGTGATTGGGACAAGTTGACCAGTTTTGTAGATACTGGAGTGATATACCTTACTGAGCGAAAGGAAACAATTATCCAACTGGATTACGGAGCAGATAGTATTCATGTAGAAATAGACACCCTGGGTTCTGTGCCTGTCAAGGATTCCCTTTTCTCAGCTGATTTTCAGGTTGACCGCCTGCCCTATGTACCCGACTCGGACAAACAATTTAAAATCTGGGCGGATAAGATCAATAAAAGCGGTGTTATGGTAGACGTTATCGAGGTGATTGACCCCGATCCGGTTGACCCCACCCGCCTTGAAGATAACGAGATCAAAAACCGAAAGCCCCTGCGCTTTGGTAGCCGTACCGATGTTACAACTGCTGGAAATTGGGAATAATTGGCTTACACCAGTGTGGTAGACTATCATTTAGTTCGAAAGGTAAAGAGCAGTAAGTTCAATGTAGACTACCTGAGCCAGTACAGCCTTTACTTTCTACTGGGAAAACAACACTTCAAGTTTTGTGTGGTTGACTCCAAAAGCAGCGATTGTCTTTTGCTGGAGGATTATCTGATCGGGACTAATGACCAGCCCGATGAGACGGTAGATACCCTGAAAGTAATATTTGAAACCCACCATCTGCTTAATGCAGGATTCTGGAATTCTGTTAAACTGGCCTTTTTAAGCCCTAAGTCTGTTTTGGTCCCCAGTGCCATGTTCGACAAAGACAGCCTGCCGGAATACCTGAAAATGAATTGTGAAACCTCAGAAGACGACGGGTTCTATTATTTCAAACACAACACCGGGAAAATGGTCAACGTGTTTGCGGCTAACAAAAAAGTTGTGGGTTGGTTTAAGGAGCAGTATCCCAATCTGAATCTTCACCTGCTCCATTACAGTAGTGCCCTGATCGAAGGCGTACCCAGGCAAAATGATGCCAGTCGTCAAAAATCAATGTCTCTGTTTGTCAATATAGACTCTGCGGAAATACTGGTACACCACAACGAAAAGCTGCTTTATTGCAACCAGTTCAGTTATCAGACACCCGATGAACTGTTGAATTATGTATTGGTGGTAATGGACCAGCTGGATCTTGATCCGAACGTCAGCAAAGTGCAGTTATGGGGCAACATAAGTAACCAGTCGGACTACTTCAAGACCCTGTACAAGTATGTCAGAAATCTGTCGTTTGGGAAACGACCGTCTGTAATTAAGTTTAGCTTCGAATTTGATGAGATCGACGAACATCAGTATTTTGATCTATATGGCCTTTATTACTGCGAATAGGTATGGACAAGATGGACAAGATTGCCATATTCCCGGGGTCCTTTGATCCCTACACCAAGGGGCATCACGATATAGTTAGCAGAGGGTTAACCATTTTTGACCGGATCATTATTGCCATTGGCCACAATAGTCAGAAAAAACGGTATTTTGATATCGATAGAATGGAGCAGAACATCCGGTTGGCCTTCGAAGGAGAAGAAAGGGTTTCAATTATTGTTTATAATCGGTTGACCGCAGGGCTGGCCAGGGAATACGATGCCCGGTATCTTTTACGGGGATTGCGCAATACCACGGACTTTGAGTATGAAAACAGTATTTCACAGGTAAATAAATACCTGAACCAGGAGCTTGAGACCGTCTTCCTGATCACCTCGCCTCAATTTGCTGCCATCAGCAGTTCAATCATTCGCGAAGTGCATAAATACGGGGGAGATATTACTGATTTTCTTCCCTATCCGCTGGATTAGCAGAATTTACTGAATCTTGATAACAGTGTATGACATACCTGATTGATGGGTAGGTATTGAACAGCGCTTCTTTCAGAGCCGCGGTGTTTTTCCACTCTACCGCTTGGATGTCTTCGGTGATTTGAGGTTTCATTTGACTGTCATCATCACATGACATGGCATACCAAGCGGTTTTCTTAAGAATATTTTTGCCATTCAGCGAATACGAGTGCCAGGTCGAACATATCTTGCTCTGCATACTTACTTTGATGTTACACTCTTCTTCAACCTCCCGCTTTGCTCCGGTTTCCCAATCCTCATCCTTTTCCAGTTTACCCTTGGGCAGATCCCATCGATTCAATCGATAGATCATCAACAGGCACCCGTCCTTGATGACTACTCCTCCCCCGGCCTTAACGATTTTAAATTTGCTTTTTACAAAGTGACGGGCAGATTCACGGTCATCGACTGTGAAGGTAATGGACCTTAGCTTTTGTAAGCGCTTCCTGCGCATCAACTTGAACATCCGGTCGATCTGGGCGATTGAAGCATTATTTATCAATACATCACCTAGCAGCATTCCCACATAGATATTCTTATTCCCCCCGTTAACTATGACATCATAGTCTGAAATATCTACCCCTTCACTCAGTTTTTGGATCCGAACCGGAATGCTATTAACGAATAGCTTCATACAAAATGTTTAAAAAATCACTACAAATGAATAAAAAATATACAGTTTTATGCTATCAAGTAGCGGGTTTTTTTAATAAATATATTTGTATTTTCGTGCATGGATGTGATAGTCAATCAGGGGGAAACGGCAAAAAAAATAGCTTCCATGCTATTGGAAATTGGCGCGGTAAAATTAAACCTGGAACATCCTTTTGTATGGGCTTCCGGCTGGCACTCACCAATTTACTGCGACAACCGAAAGTCACTGAGTTATCCCGAAATCAGAAAATTCATAAAAACCAGCCTGGCCACCAGCGTCCGACAAAGGTTTCCCAACTGTGAAGCAATTGCCGGTGTTGCTACCGCCGGTATCCCACAGGGAGCCCTGGTGGCGGATTATTTGGAACTGCCGTTTCTTTATGTACGTTCCAAACCCAAAGGGCATGGCCTGGAGAATCTTATTGAGGGTGCTCATGAACCAGGGACAAAAATAGTGGTAATAGAAGATCTGGTATCAACCGGAGGAAGTTCACTGAAAGCAGTAGAGGCACTGCGACAGGCAGGATCAGAAGTATTGGGGCTGGCTTCAATTTTTAGCTATGAGTTCGATATAGCCTATGAAAATTTCGAAAAAGCTCACTTATCCTGGTTTAGTCTCAGTAATTACAACCAATTGGTTGAATACGCTGTGGAACAAAACATTATTAGTGGATCACAATTGGATTCTCTGCAAGAATGGCGAAAAAATCCCGGTCAGTGGAGGGTCGACAGCTAATTCATACTACTCAATCCAAATAAGGCAAAATCGTACTTCACCGGATCTTCAGCATCGAATTTTCTTAGATTTTCTGTCAACTCCATCGCCATGCGCCAATCGGTCTGTTTCCTGGTGACTAGCCCCAATTGTCTGGCGGTACGTTCTACATGAAGATCACAGGGACAAATCAGCTGGCTGGGCTTTATTCTATCCCATAGTCCGAAATCGACACCATGCTGGTCCTTTCTAACCATCCAGCGCAGAAACATATTGATCCTTTTGCAGGCAGATTTTCGTTCGGGAGTGGCAACGTGCTTCCGGGTCCGGTGAGGGGCAAATTCCGAATCAAAAAACCTACGGTGGAAATGGCACAATACTTCCTTCATGGTGGTAAAGGTATCTTCCTGCGGCAAAAATGCCTCCTCCAATGACTGATGTGACTGATAAAATTTTTTGAAGAACGCTACAAAATACAAGGCATCAGTGCCGTTGAACGTTCGATGTTTGAAAGTCATGATGCGCTGGAGATCCCGATCAGAGCAATTTCGCACGAAATCATATGGGGCATGGTCCATCATCTCCATCAGTTCAACCCCTTTGTTGATAATGGTTTTGCGCTGTCCCCAGGCCAGCACAGCCATCCAAAAGCCGGCAATTTCTATATCTTGTAACCTGGAAAAACGGTGGGGAATACTAATAGGGTCTGTTGAAATAAAAGCCGGGTTGTTGTATTTCAGGTAATTATCCTCCAGAAATAACTTCAATTGGGCTGCAGTCATTGATTTGGAACGTATGAAAGTTCCACCCTGAAACGGTCGTCTAAAGCCCCTAATGCTTCCTGTGCTGCTGGTGAAAGACGGATCAAAACGTTATTGTTGGCGCCAGTGGCAGGCAATCTGCCTACCACCCTTACAAATACACTTAGATTGGTCATCTCATTTCTAACTCTCATTATTGTGCCCACCGGGGCATTGGGATGCAATGCCAAATATTTTCTTGAATCCGTAGTCCCATCTATTACCGCTGCAATTCCATTCTCACTGACGGGTTTGGCATCCCTGGGCCCTGGTGGATGAGGATTGCTACTCGAAATAGCAACACTGGGTGTTGACGCCGTGGTCGCACTTACCACCTCCGGTTCCCGAGGGGCTGGCGAAAAGGATGCTTCATTGCCCGGTTCCAGTAAAAGTGTATCTCCGGACCGGACTGTGTTTCCCTCCAATTGGTTCCAGTCTCTTAGCTGCTCTATGCTGATTTGGTATTTTCTTGATATACTATAAAGGGTTTCTTCCGGAGCTACCACATGCAAACCCTGGCTGACAGGCTTATTTGCAGTGTTGGAGGAGGACGTGTTGACAATAATCAATCGCATGCCTGCCTCCAGATTATTTGATTGAAGGTTATTTAACTGTTTTAATGTTTTAACAGGAATATCATATTTCTTGGAAATAGCATACAAGGTCTGGCCCGGCTCAACCATATGGTAAATGCTATGTAACCATGGAATCCGTAAAACAGACCCAATTGCCAGACTATGATCATTTATTTGGTTGTTTTCGACTATTGACTCTACCGAGGTTTGATAGCGTCTGGAAAGTGAAAACAACGTTTCTTTTGAATCAACCCTGTGCAACACATAGATCTTATCCGCCTCTCTTTCAATTCCCAGTGAATCCCGATCAACGCCAACGGCAGAAAATCCAAAAAATAACAACGGCAAGAACGCAACCATCAAGCGTTTAAAGTCCATAATCAAAGATCTCCCGTTTGATCAAAAATTGCAATATTATAAGGTAAGTATTTTGTTGGTATCATAATCTGAAACGGTGCAAATATCCATTTATTTTATGTTTATAGGCTGTTTATGGTTAATTTTATTGCTTGCTTATTCATTCGGTGAAACGTCTATTACTTGCGGGTTTTCTTTTATTTCACACGGTTCCGGGCATTGCTTCCACCTCCGATACCGTATTCGTAATGGAAATAAGAGATGTAATAGATCCCCGGATGAATCGCTACGTAGAATTGGCACTGGAGGAAGCCATCAATGTAGGTGCCCGACTGGTTATCATCGACATGGATACGCCGGGAGGGGCATTAAATGATGCCGACGACATCAGTACTGCCATCCTGGAATTTCCCATACCTATCCACGTATTTATCAACAAGGATGCCGCTTCAGCCGGTGCTTTGATTTCCATTGCCTGTGACAGTATATATATGACCGCCGGTGCCCGCATTGGTGCCGCTACAGTGGTTACTGCAGACGGTACTGCGGCCCCCGATAAATATCAGTCATACATGAGATCAATCATGCGATCTACGGCCGAAGCCAACGGCAGAGATCCTCAAATAGCTGAGGCTATGGTGGATGAAAACCTGGAAATACTCGGTATTTCCAAGGAGGGTGAAGTACTGACATTCTCCACCAGCGAAGCATTAAAGCATGGTTTTTGCGAAGCAGAAGTTAGCAGTATCGAGGAAATCGCACAACGGCAGAACATGTCGGATTATACTGTCTATAAGTATCAGCAGAACAACGTGGAAAAGGTTATCGCATTCTTCTTAAACCCCTTTATCAGCGGCATATTGATACTTGTAATTGTGGGAGGGATTTACTTCGAACTGCAAACACCGGGGGTTGGATTCCCCATTCTGGCATCTGTGGTGGCTGCTGTATTGTATTTAGTTCCCTACTACCTCAATGGTCTGGCTGCCAATTGGGAAATAGTACTTTTTCTGCTTGGATTGGTGCTGATCGCCATTGAAGTATTTGTTATTCCCGGGTTTGGCCTGGCCGGAATATCCGGTTTAATTCTTACCCTGGGAGGGCTTTCGTTAGTCATGATCAACAACGATGCTTTCGATTTTTCATTTGTCCCCGCCGGCGAAATCATGACAGCTGTACTGACTACCCTGGTAGGTTTACTGGGGGCAGTAATTTTGATGTTTTTCGGGGGAGTTGGTTTTACTGAGAGTAAGTTCTTCCGCAGGGTAGCTTTAGTTGACATACAGGATTCCAAACAGGGCTATACCTCAAAATTTCAATCGCGGTCATACCTGGGAGAAACCGGTGTTGCCTATACCGTATTAAGGCCCAGTGGTAAAGTGCAGATTGGTGATGATGTCTTAGATGCCTATACCAGGGGAGAGTTTGTGGCAGAAGGGGAAACCATTAAAGTAATTGGCGAAGAGGGCACCTCTCTGAAAGTTAAAAAAATGGAAACATGAAAATCCTGGGAGTAATTCCAGTCAGATTCCATTCTACCAGGTTTCCCGGTAAAGCCCTGGCAGATGTCAATGGTAAATCGATGGTCCAGCGGGTTTATGAACAAGCCGTCAAAGCCTCAGGGTTAAATAAAGTGGTGGTGGCCACCGATCACAAAAATATATTTGAGCATGTCAAGGAGTTCGGCGGCGAAGTCTGTATGACCAGTGAACGGCATCCCAGTGGTACGGATCGTTGCCGGGAGGCGTATGAACTAATGAACGGGGAAAAGTACGACTTTGTGGTCAATATTCAGGGGGATGAACCCTTCATAGACCCTGGACAGATTGAAGAGCTGGTATCAGGCCTCGACACAGAGGTTCAAATTGCCACCCAGGCCAAGCTAATCGAAGATCAGCAGCGGTTGGCCGATCCCAATTGTGTTAAGGTAATATTTGGGTTGCAGGGAAATGCTATATACTTCAGCCGTACACCTATTCCCTACCTGAGGAATTACCCGGGAAAAGATTGGTATGATCAGTTCGGTTATCACCAGCATATTGGATTATATGCCTATCGCAGCGACATCCTAAAGGAACTAACCGAACTGCCGGTTTCATCTTTGGAAAAAGCGGAAGGCCTGGAGCAATTGAGATGGTTGGAGAATGGTTTCACCATCAAAGTCTTTGCTACGCGCTATCATGCTGATGGAATAGACACTCCTCAGGACCTTAAAAACGCCTTAAGCCTGTACAATACCTAGAACAATTGTGAGGCGATCTTATGCACGGGTTCCGCCTTACCCATGGAATAAAAATGCAGACTGGGCACACCGAATTCCATTAGTTCCCTGGACTGTTGAACTGCCCATTCCACCCCAACTTCACGCACCTGATCATTGTTTTTGCACTTCTCGATCTCTTCCGACAGGGCTTCGGGAATATCAATATGGAAAATCCTGGGGAGGATGGTATTCTGCCTTTTTACAGTAATGGGTTTCAAACCTGGAATAATGGGCACATCGATCCCGATTTCGCGACACTTTTTAACGAAATCGAAGTATCGCTGGTTGTCAAAAAACATCTGTGTAACTACATACTCCGCGCCGAGCTCTACTTTTCTTTTGAGATAATGAAGGTCAAACTTTAGATTGGGAGCCTCAAAGTGCTTCTCCGGGTATCCGGCCACGCCAATACAAAAATTTGTGGGCGTTGCATTGAGCAATTCCTCATCCAGGTATCTGCCCTTATTCATTTTTACCACCTGATCCACTAGTTCGATGGCGTAATTGTGGCCCTGCTCCTCGGACCTGAACACTCCCTCTGATTTGATAGCATCTCCCCTGATCAGCAGCACATTCTGAATGTCAAGAAAATTTAAATCAATTAGGGCATTTTCTGTTTCCTCTTTGGTAAATCCACCACAAATAATATGGGGGACGGGATCGACATTGTACTTATTCTTTATAGCAGAACAGATCCCTACCGTTCCGGGCCTCTTTTTTATCGACCTTTTCTCCAGGAGACCGTTCCCCCGGTCTTTATAAACAAACTCTTCGCGATGGTAAGTAACATCTACAAAAGGAGGCTTGAACTCCATCAGGGGATCCAGGTGATCAAACAAATTTTGTATCCCCTCCCCCTTCAGTGGGGGTAA
>JAUIKU010000261.1 GCA_030430675.1 Bacteroidia bacterium
CTCCCGCCGGCTTTGGTTAACCCTGGCCTGTACCGGTTGTTTCAAATCTTTTGGCAAATGACTGACCATATGCACGATCAGCTCGTTTTCTTTTTTGGTATCCCAAACCGGAATGTTGCCTTGGGAAGTTTCCAATTCACCGGTATCACCTACCTGTCCCCCGCTTTCCGGGTAAAATGGAGTTTTATCTAGTACTAGCTGATAATGCGTTTTGTTTTTGGTTTGTACTTCCCGGTACCTGAGAATCCTGGACTCCGCTTTCAAATGCTCATAACCCACAAACTCACTTTCCCGGCCCTCTGTTACCTTTATCCAATCGCCTTCTTCCTTGTCCTGAGCCGCTCGGGAACGGTCTTTTTGTTTGGCCATGGCTTCCTGGAACTGTTTGAGGTTGACTTCCCTATGATTCTCCTTGGCAATCAGCTGGGTCAAGTCAATAGGAAATCCATAGGTATCGTAAAGTTCAAAGGCAAAATTTCCATCAATTTTATAGTTAGCAGGATGCTGCTGCATATACTTCACAAATCGCGTCAGACCATTAGCCAGGGTTCGTAGAAATGCTGCTTCCTCTTCCTGTATGACCCTTACTACAAAATCCTGTTGCTGCTTTAATTCCGGAAAAACCGCTGACATTTGATCTGCCAGCACGGGAACCAACTTATGGATCGTTGGCTCCTCAAATCCCAGGAAAGTATAGCCATATCTTACTGCCCTGCGAAGAATTCGGCGGATCACATAACCACCCTTGGTATTGGATGGCATTTCTCCATCAGCTATTGCAAATGCCAATGCCCTTATATGATCGGCAATTACTCTCATGGCTACATGAATCGATTCCGAATTCTCATCATAAGGTAAGGCCAGCTGTGAGATCTTACTAAGCAACGGCTCAAACAGGTCAGTATCGTAATTGGACTGCTTGCCCTGGATCACTCGCACCAGTCTCTCAAAGCCCATTCCGGTATCTATGTGTTTTTCAGGTAAGGCTTCCAGGTCACCTGAGGCCAACCGGTTGTACTGGATAAACACCAGGTTCCAGATCTCAATAACCTGTGGATGGTCCTGGTTAACCAATGATGCCCCTGCTACCTGCTCCCTTTCCGAATCCTCTCTTAGGTCGTAATGGATTTCCGCACAAGGCCCGCAGGGCCCCTGGTCCCCCATTTCCCAGAAATTGTCTTTCTTACCAAAAGGCAGAATCCGGTCCTCAATAATATGACTGGTCCAATACTTTTTGGCCTCCTCATCGGGATCCAGCGATTCGCTTTGGTCTCCCCCGAAATAAGTAACATACAACCGGTCCTTTTCAAGCTGATATACACCGGTCAGTAATTCCCAGGCCCAGTCAATAGCTTCTTTCTTAAAATAATCGCCAAATGACCAGTTGCCCAGCATTTCAAACATGGTGTGGTGATAGGTGTCTAATCCTACTTCCTCCAGATCATTGTGTTTACCTGAAACCCTGAGGCACTTTTGGGTATCCGCCACCCGCTTGAATTTAGCCTCCTTGTTTCCCAGAAAATAGTCCTTAAACTGGTTCATTCCGGCGTTGGTGAACATCAATGTGGGATCGTTTTTTACCACCATGGGGGCGGAAGGAACAATTTCATGACCCTTTTCATGGAAGAACTCCAGAAACTTTCTTCTAATATCCTCAGAAACCATTCAAAACTTACTTAGGTGCAAATTATGGGGGCTATTTTTATTATTTCCAGTAAAATATTAAGTATATTGCAGTCGTCCGAAATTGGCTTATTTTTACTTTAAAGCCCTATTTTTTTTGCTTCTGTGTGGGGCAAAATTATAAGAAATTGCCAAACTAAGCAGCATGGCCAGGATAAAATATTACTACGATACCGAAACCTGTAAATACGAGAGGGTAAAGGTAGGCACATGGGATATCGTGCTGAGCCTGCTGGGTTTTCTCTCGGTGGCTACGGTGATCTCTATTGTAATGGTTCTGGTTTACAATACCTATTTCGAATCACCGAAGGAGGCCATGTTGAAAAAGGAAAACGAGGAGCTACGGCTTTATTACGATATCCTCAATGGTGAAATGGAAGGTGCCAAAGACATGCTGGCGGCACTTCAAAAGCGAGACGACGATATTTACCGGGTTATCAACGAGGCAGAACCCATTCCACAAACTATAAGAGAAGGCGGTATCGGTGGTTCTGAACGCTACAAAAAACTGCTGGAACAGGGACTGGAACAACAGGAACTGATTCTTGGTACATTGCAAAGAATAGAAGCTCTGAAAAAGCAAATGTACATCCAAACCAAGTCCTACGATGAGATCGTATCCCTGGCTAAAAACAAGGAGCAGATGTACGCATCGATTCCCGCCATCCAGCCGGTAACCAACAAAGAATTAACCAGGCTCGCTTCCGGATTTGGCAGGCGAGTCGATCCTATTTACAAGGTAAGGAGAATGCATTACGGGGTAGATTTTTCAGCACCCCGCGGTACTCCTATTTATGCCACAGGTGATGGGGTGGTCAAGAAAGTAAAGACCAATTACGGCGGATACGGCAAGGAAATCCTGATTGATCACGGATATGGGTACGTTACCCGATATGCCCATATGAGTGAATTCAACGTGAAAAGAGGTCAGAAGGTGAAGCGCGGTGAATGTATTGGTTATGTGGGAAGTACCGGTAAATCTACCGCCCCGCATTTGCACTATGAGGTAATAAAAGACAATAAAAAAGTTAATCCTGTGCACTATTTCTACAACGATTTGAACGAGGAGGAATATCAAAAAATCCTTGAACTATCGGCCATAGAAAACCAATCACTGGGATAGAGAATATCACTGAAAAAGTCAAAAACAGTTGTGCCCGGCGCAGCTGTTTTTTTGTATCTGGCTATTTTTGATATTTGATTTATTATTACATATATTAACAGCGATTTAACGAACTGTGCCCTACAAGGAAAAAGAAATAGAGAAGAAGTATTACTCGATTGGAGAGGTTGCCAATATGTTTGATGTAGCCACTTCATTGATCAGGTTCTGGGAGAGCGAGTTCGATATCATCAAGCCCAAGAAAAACAGAAAAGGGAATCGCCAGTTTACCAAGGAAGATATCCAAAACGTCAAGCTGATCTATCATCTGGTTAAAGAAAAGGGCTACACCCTGCAAGGCGCCAAATCCATGCTCAAGAACGGGAGCCAGTCCGCTATGGACCGAATGGAAATGGTGGAATCTTTAAGAAATATTCGTTCTTTCCTATCCGAAATAAAAAACCGGTTATAGTTAAATTAACCGGATGCATTCTGATTTACTGCCGCAGGTTGCACTTAGCCTGCTACCGGGGCTTGGACCGGTTACTATCCGTCAGCTAATAAGTTATTGTGGTTCTGCCGGCAATGTCTTCCGATCCAGTAAAGCCGAACTTGCCTTAATCCCGGGAATCGGGCCAAAAACTGCGGAGATCATCAAATCCGCTTCCAATCAGGAAGAAGCTGAAGAGCAAATAGATAAAGCCCGGGAATTCGGAGCTGTCATAAGCTGCTATACGGACCAACAATATCCCTCCAGGTTGAAATCACATGACAATGCTCCGGTGTTGTTATATAGTGTTGGCAAACCGGCATATGATCGAAGCTATACCGTGGGAGTGGTAGGCACCCGTCGTCCCACCCCATACGGCACTGGTGTCGTCCGAAAGATTTTAACGGATTTGTTTCCATTCAAACCAACTGTGATCAGTGGTTTGGCCTATGGGATTGACATTGCCGCCCACAAGCAGGCTTTAGAGCTAGGCCTACCTACCATTGGGGTTCTTGGCAGTAGCCTGGATCATATATATCCACCAGCGCATCAGGGCATTGCCCGGAAGATGTTGAACCAGGGGGGATTAGTCACCGAACTGGGCTTCGGCAGCAAGCCCGAAGCCTTTCATTTTCCCTCCAGAAACCGGATTATTGCCGCACTATCGGATGCACTGGTAGTTGTTGAAGCCCGCAATAAAGGGGGCGCACTGATTACGGCATCGTACACCAGGGATTTTGGCAAAACCTGCTTCGCGGTACCGGGACCTATTGATACTCCTGCCAGTTTTGGATGCAATCAATTGATCAAACAGCATCAGGCATCGATGCTCACTTCCGGTAAGGACCTGGTGGAACAATTGAAATGGAAAGTGCCCCGACAACAGTCAGAAATATCGTATCAATCCGGTGAACAGGTGAGAATTCTAGAAGTTTTGCGCAGAAATCCCCTTGGTGTTCATGTTGATCAGATTTGCAGAAAAACACAAATTCCTATCAATAGAATCGCCCGGGAACTTTTGGACCTGGAGGTTCGCGGTGAGATCAAAGCGGCGCCGGGAAAGAAGTTTGTACTAAATCGCAAATGATTTAATTAGTTTTAACGTTAGAAATAATAGGCGAAGGCAGCTTTCAATGTTTGAAGACTATTACAAAATATTAGGAGTTGAATACAATGCCAACTCCAAGACAATTCAAAAGGCTTTTCACCGGTTGGCCAAACAGTATCATCCGGATAAAAATCCTAATGACAAAGCTGCCGCGGAAAAGTTTAAAAAGATCTCCGAAGCCTACATCACACTATCGGATGCCCAGAAGAAAAACCAGTATGATTTAAAATTGCGATACGGATCGTATGCAAATTTTGTCACCAGTGTCCAGAAGAAACGTTACCAAAAAAGAAGAGTTACTCCGATATCCCGGTACTTCTATCGTCAGCAGGTTACTTTTTCTTCAGAAGTACGCATCATGGGCGCCTTGTCCATCGCTGCCATTATCTTAGTGGTGGCTGTTACCACCATATTCCTGACCAAGTACAATGCCCAGTATGATTTTCACAGGGGACTGGCCAACTTCCACAATCAGCGGTATTCATCCGCGTATTTCAACTTAAAAGAATCTATAAGTCCTCTGAATCCCTATCTGGCGGCAGCCCACCTGTTAATGGCCGAGATCACTTTTAGTGAACAAAGAAATTTGGAGCTTACCCGAAATCATATTAAAAAGGCTTACAAGGCAAACCCCTCGGATAGCATAAACGCCAGGCTGCTATACCTGGAGGGTAAAGTCGATAATTTCCAGGGTAATCATGAAAGGGCCTATCAAAGATTTAGTGATGCCAGGGTCTTGCTGCCGGATTTTGATAGCGCCACCTACTATATGGGTGAAATGGATCTCTTTGTATTTGCCAGATTTGACAAGGCATTGACGCATTTTCAAACGCTTTCCAGGAACAACCCAAAGAACTATGAAGCTATATTGGCCAGCGCCTATTGTCTTCAGCAGCTTGACCAGCACGAAAAAGCGATCACTGAGATCGATCAATTCCTGCTGGCACGGCATAACGTGGGCATGGCACATTACATAAAAGCGATCTCAGCCCAGGCATTGGATTTAAGGGAAATCGCCTGTTCCAACTTCCAGGAAGCCCACCGGCTAAATGTGCCCGCGGCATTGGACAGCTTAAACGCCTATTGCGGTATGTCACTCACCCGCTAGATATAGCAGTCTGACGGCAACACCACCCTGTTGCTCCTGCTCTCCACCTGTATGCTCTTCCCTGTTGCTCCTGCTCTCCACCTGTATGCTCTTCCCTGTTGCTCCTGCTCTCCACCTGTATGCTCTTCCCTGTTGCTCCTGCTCTCC
>JAUIKU010000262.1 GCA_030430675.1 Bacteroidia bacterium
TAAAAAGGGGCTGATTTTATGGGATATGGGCAAGCGGAAAGAAGCCTTGCAAAGTATCTCCAAGGCAGTGGAGATGAATGACAGCCGGGGAGAGTATCATTTGTTCCTGGCTCAGACCTATGTAGAGAACGACTCTATGAAAGCGGCCTTCAATGCCGCACAAAAAGCGGAGAGCCTGGGACTTGACTCATTGGCCCTAAATGAACTTTTAGCGGATCTTTACTTGCAGAACAAAAAACCAGAGGAAGCATTGAACCATATTGATGCGGCATTGGAAAAAGATCCGAACCTTGCGGAAAATCATTTACGCCGGGGGAATATACTGATCGCCATGTCACAGCCTGACCAGGCAGAACAGAGCCTGTTAAAAACACTATCCCTGGACCCCGAATCTACCGGTGCCTCAAAAGCACTGGCCGATATTTATCTGAAACGCGGAGATTACGATAATGCACTGGTTTATATCGACAAGAATTTGGAAAAGAGTCCGGGTGATGTCGATTTTCTCTACAAAAAAGGAGTGGCAAAAGCGGAAACAGGACAACTGAACCCTTCTGTAGCACTCTTCCGCAATGTCATTTCCAAAGATGATACCTACCAGCCCGCTTATAGCAGGTTGGGAGATGTTTACTACCGGAAACGAAAGTATGACTCCGCCCGGTATTTCTCCAATGGAGCACTTCGCCTGAATGAACAGGACACTGAGGCACTACTGACTATGGGCCGGGTTAATGACCGCCAAAAAGCTTACTGGGTAGCTCTTAATTACTATGACAAAATAATGTCCATAGACTCCACACATTCTCCTGCGGTAGAAGAGCGCAAGAAGTTAAGAGGTAAAATTGCCTGGTTACAATATTTGGAGAAGAACCAGGGTGGCGGCGGAGAGGAGTAAGAAGAAAACCCATGGTGGGAATTTTTACTTCCACCAGGTTTCACCTTCAATCATATACTTGTCCCTGATCAGTTCTTCGTTTAGGCGGATCCCGAAGCCAGGTCGATCGCTCAACTGGATGTGGCCGTTCTTCACCATGTCCTTATCATAGCCCAGAATTTCAGGATCTCCGTTTATTCCCTGACCGGCTCGGTTTATGGGATTGGATATAAATGCCTCATGGGCCACAAACTCCCGTACTGAAGCGGCAAAATTCGCGGATGCTATGGTGGCAATGGGTCCGGCTACATTGTGGGTGCAAACCGGGATGTAATAGAGTTCTGCAAGATCAGCAATCTTTTTAGCCTCCAACAAACCTCCTGCCATTGAAACATCGATCTCGATCAGATTCAATCCCTGATTTACGATAAAAGGCCGGAAATCATCCCTGGTATAGAGGTTCTCTCCGGTAAGGATTGGCACCGGAGACTTTTCCGTGAGCTTTACCCATTGCTCATTATAAGCAATGGGCAGGGGGTCTTCCATCCAAATAGGTCGCACCGGCGCCACTGCCTGGGCCAGTCGCAAGGCGCTGTCAAAATCAAACTCCCAGTGGCAGTGTACTGCGATATCAAATTCCAGCCCCAAGGCTTCTCTCATGTTGGCAAAACCGGCAGCATTGCGATCGACTTCCAGGTTGGAAAGTCGACGATTGTCCAACTTGTTCCAGGCCTGATCTCTGAGAATATTGGTTTTACAAGCGGTCCAACCCTGATCTTTCATTAATGAAGCGAACGCTGCACAGGAGTCCTTATCCAGCATATTCCGAGGCCCGGCAGAAGCATACGCCCGCACTTCATCGACGTGTTTCCCTCCTCCCAGGATCTTATATACCGGCTGATCGGTGATTTTGCCAATCAAATCCCACATGGCAAATTCCACTCCGGTAATGGCGTGAGTGGCAACTCCGTGGTTCCCTCCGTAGTATGAAGTTCGGGTACTCATTTTAAATAGCAGGTACTCCAGATCCAGCGGATCCTGCCCCAACAGTATGGGCTTACAAACATTGTGTATTACGTCCTTGGCACCGTATCCGGTTTCATCGTGGTGACATTCACCTATACCTACCAAACCCGCATCCGTGGTTATTTTGACCAGGGGACTCACCCGAAACCCAATCTTTGCCAAAACACATTGAACGTCGGTGATTTTTACTTTTCCCGCCAGTGTGTCGGCCAGCAGGTTGAAATGGGGTACAAAAGCCAAAGCAGGCGTGGCTAATGCCATGTTCTTTACAAAGGTTCTTCTTTTCATGAAATGTAGCGCGGGATCATGCAACTAACCTAGCGAATTTGTACCGCTCTTACAAGTTGGTATCTATACCGGTCGGGGACAGCACCACCGACCCAATTCGCAGCTCCTTTTCCACCCTATGGTGGGCCTCCACGATCTGATCCAGGCAGTAAATTTTATCCAGTACCGACGTGAGTCTACCTGCTTCGATCATTTCTTTAAGCTTTAGCAACTCTTTCCTTTTTTCAGGGGCAAATGCAAAAGTGACGGATTTGTCAGTAAAAAAAGTGGTGATCATAGCTCGAAACATATCCGATAAACGGGGATTTGCCATCAGATATCTTCCATTTGACCTCAGGGTGTTTATGATTCCAGAATAGGAGCTGCCAGCCACCATACTAAGAATAACATCGTATTTTTGGCCGCCCCTGGTAAAATCAGCATTCTCATAATCAATAAAGTGTCCCGCACCGATACTCCGAAGCATTTTCTCTTTTGAATTATGGTCCACCACGGTAACTTCTGCCCCCTGATCTTTGGCAATTTGCACCGCGGCAATCCCAATACTACCTCCAGCACCATTGATCAATACTCTTTCACCAGGCTGTATTTTTGCTTTGGTTAAAAAGTGTAAGGCATTTAAGCCACCAAGTAGAACGGCTGCGGCTTGTGCAAAACTCATATTATGCGGCAAGGGGACCATGGTATAATGATCCGGCAGGCACATATACTCGGCATATGCTCCCATACGAAGTTTAGCGCAGCCAAAAATATATTCCCCTTTGGCGTAACCGGATACATCCTTGCCCATATCGACAACTTCTCCTGCAAAATATCCTCCCAGAACAGGCCTGCGGGGCCTGCGAATGCCCATGGCCAAACGCAGGGGCCAACTGAACCACTTCACCGGAAACCTGAAACTCCGTAATTCGCAATCGGCTTTAGTCACTTCCACTGCATGAACCTTTATGAGCACCTCTTTATTCCCCGGCATGGGGCGGTCCACTGTTTTTAGTTTCAACACTTCTGGAGGACCATACCTGTTATAAACCACTGCTTTCATAGAAAGAAAATCATTACCTGCATTAAAGGTAATGAACTATCAGGAAGAGGTTGTAGTTAGGTTGCCGCGGTGGATGTTCTCGATGAGAAGATTAAATACAGAAATGCCAGCGCTGCCAAACCGCCGCCAATCCAAAAGGTAGGGGCAAACATTTCTGCCTCATTGCCATAAAGCCATCCGGATAGCAATGCCCCTGACCCGATGCCGATCTCCAGCGCAATAAACATGGTTGCTAATCCACGTCCCCGGTGCTTGTCTGAACTCAAATCAATGGTCCATGCAAATACCGTAGGAGAATTGATTCCGCTGGCAAGCCCAAAAAGTACCGCTGCTATGATAAACGAAACAAATGAAGTAGCAGCCCCCACCAGATACATGGAAACCGCCAGGGTAAATGTAGCTACTTTCAACACATTTTCGCGCCCGAATTTATCCGATGCCTTTCCCGCCAATACCCGCACTGAAAGGGAAGCCAGGGTAAAAGCCGTGAAAAACACCCCCCGGTTGCTAATTCCCAGATAGTCACTAAAATCGGGAATGATGGTGAGAATAGTGCCAAATGAAAAACCAGTCAACATCATTACTAAAGCTGGAGAGAACACCTTAGGTTCAAATACATCGTGTTTCTGGATCTTAAGATGTCCACTCCTAAATTTTTGACTGGAAGCCAGTGTTTCTTTCATACCAATCAGTACCAACACGGAGAAAAGGGCAGAAACGGAAGAAGCATAGAATACAATATCCACCGAAAGCCATTGGGCGATATAGGCGCCTAAGGCAGGACCCACTGCAAATCCCAGGCTTACAAACAAGCCCACCAGTCCCATCGCCTCACCTCTGCGGTGAAAAGGTACCAGATCCGCGACGTAGGCCGAGGTTCCCGTGGGTTGAAAACCCGTGGAAAAACCATGTACCAAACGCAAAAAGAAAAATCCCAGGATCGTTGCAAAAAAGGGATACATCAACGAGCAGATAACACAAACAACAGAACCGAATACCATTACCGGAATTCTCCCGATATTGTCCGCCAATTTTCCACTAAATGGCCGGGAAATTCCGGCGGTCAGGGTAAAAAGCGATATGATCAAGCCCTTATAATCCTCACCACCGATGGAGGTCAGATAAGCGGGCAGTTCCGGAATGATCATATTGAAACTGGTAAAGAACAGGAAGGTGCTTAGACACAGCAACCAAAACTGCTGCCCATAAACCCTTTTTGATGGATTTCCCGGTTCTGACATGGCGGACAAAGGTAGACAAAGGGGCAGACAAACAGCATACCATAGGTCAATTAATCCATGTTAAATTATTATACTTGTCAGTCATTACTGAAAGACACTTACATCGTTTGCTAATAGCTGAAATATGAACAGAAGAAAATTTATCAACCGGACCACCGCCGCCGGAACCGGCCTGGCTTTGGCACCCTCCATAATAGCGGCACCCTCTCAAGCAGTTCCTGCTCATGATTTTAAACACCTGTATGCTCCGCATTTCGGAATGTTCAAGAACAGTGCAGGGGATGATAAACTGGCTCAATTGCAGTTTATGTACGATAGCGGGTTTCGAGCGTTGGAATTTAACGGCTTGATGGAAGAACCGGTTGAATTTCAGGAACAACTGGGTGAGAAACTTCGGGAATTGAAAATGACCATGGGGGTGTTTGTAATACTTACCGGAGAACATTGGATCACTTCTCTGACTACCGGAGAGGCAAAATATGTAGACAATTTTGTGAAAACCTGCGAGCGAGCCGTAGATGTAGCAGCGAGGGTTGATGCCAAATGGATGACCGTGGTACCCGGTAATTACGACCGTTCACTACCCATTGGCCTGCAAACCAGCAATGTGATCGAAGCCCTGAGAAAGGGAGCAGAGGTGCTGGAACCGCATGGCCTGGTAATGGTGCTGGAGCCCCTGAGCGACAACCCTGACCTGTTTCTGAGAACAGCACATCAAAGCTACATGATCTGTACTGCCGTGAACAGCCCGTCCTGCAAAATCCTGTATGATGTGTACCACATGCAGAGAAACGAAGGCCGTCTTATCAAAAACATCGATTGGTGCTGGGATCATATAGCCTATTTCCAGGTGGGAGATGTTCCGGGCCGGAAGGAACCGACATCCGGAGAAATCAATTACAAAAATCTATTCAAACATCTGTATGATAAAGGATACAGGGGTATTGTAGGCATGGAGCATGGAAACTTAAACCCTGGCAAAGCAGGTGAAACTGCCCTGATCAATGCTTATGCAGAAGTTGACAATTTTTAGCCTGTGGTTTAAAGTTATCTACGAATAAATTGGCGGATGCGCCACTAATAGCTATTTTTGTTGCTGGATTTTGTTCCCTCCGAAT
>JAUIKU010000263.1 GCA_030430675.1 Bacteroidia bacterium
CTCTGCACCTTCTCTTCCCGATACGCTATTCCCGTGTTCCAAGCCCAGGAATCCCCGGTAACCTTTATCGTAAATATGTTGCAGGACATTTTGGTAATTGATCTCACCGGTCCCCGGCTCTTTGCGCCCGGGAGTATCCCCTATTTGAAAGTAACCGATCTCATCCCAGGCCTCCTCCATAGTGGGGATGATATTCCCCTCCTGAATTTGCACGTGGTAGATATCGAATAATATTTTCAGATAGTCACTACCCACTGCTTTTACAATGGCATAAGCCTGGGGAACTGTGTGCAGGAACATACCCGGATGATCGATCTTGTGATTCATTGGCTCAATCACCATGGTAATCCCTTCCGGCTCATAGATATCTGCCAGTTGTTTAAGCAGATCTGCAGCATTGGCTAACTGAAAATCCCAGGATAATCGTGGGTGAGCCAAACCCAGCACTATATGCACGGTCTTTGTATTCATCCGTTTGGCAATATCCAGCGATTTCTTAACATCCCGGATCACCTGGTCGCGATTCTGTTGGTCGTTGCCTGCAAAGGTGACTTCAGTAAATGTCAGCGTTCCAACGAATTGCCCAAACTGCATTCCCAGGTTTTGCAGCTTTTTGCTTATCGCTTCCTGCTCCTGCACACTGCGGCTCTTTAAACCTGTGCTTTCCCAGGCCCGGAACCCCCGGTCATAGGCCCATTGTACCTGATCCAGAGGATCGTCCCCTGCCGCTGCCGCGAACAGCCCGAAATCAGGAGAAAATTTCATATTGAAAGTATTGGCCGCTTTCCATGATTCCGCCAGCATTGGCCAGCTCTCACCAACTGCTAATATTGCCGAACCTGCCAGACCGTTTTTTATAAATTTTCTTCTATACATTCTTGCACACCTTCTATTATACAACCTTAGATCAAAATCAGAGATCTGCGATCGAACTTAGTATTCCAAATCCTTACCCAGCAAAAAGGCCATTAAATCGCTGAATTCATCTTCTGTCAATAATTGGTCCAGTCCCTGGGGCATCATGGAAACTTCCAGTTGTTCGATGCTAACCAAATCTTCTGAGTTGATGCGGATAGTGATCCCGGGGGCCGTTTCCAATAATATCATATCCGGGGTCCGTTCTTTTATTACACCCCTGAAATCACCCTGCCCGGTGGTGATCTGGTAGGTCTCATACTCTCTTACAAAACTTACACTGGGGTAGACAATGGCTTCGATTATGTCATGCACCGACCGGTCCTTCTGAATGGAGGTCAGATCAGGACCCATATTCCCCCCCCCTTCGCTGGTGGTATGGCAGGTAGAGCATGTTGCTTTACCAAAGAACAGGGCTCTTCCTCTTCCTTCATCACCCTGTGCTATTACCTGCTCAAGTGATGAGATCTTTTGAATTCTTTCCCGGTGGGCAGTTCTTAGCTTATCGATTAACCTATGCACATCCCCTTCAATACCATCGGGGTAGTTAACAAACAGCTGGGAGATATAGGACTCACTGAAATTGTCCAGACTGGGGAGGTCAATCAGTTGTTCCACCAGTTGTTTCCCAACCAACAAATCGTTGGATTTTTCGAATGCCGGCAATAGTCGTGGTATTAAAAAGGGGTCGAGTTGAGGCATAACTTGATCCACCAGGTAGGTAAATTGCTGGCTGGTTAATTCTGCAGTGGAAAGGACGTAAGCAGCATCGTGGGTCACTATGGGAGCGTTTTTCTCAATTAGAACCTGGCACAACAGGCTAAACTGTGATTCTTCCAGTGTTCCGGTTTCCGGCAGGGAAGCGCCCAGGGCAGCCACCCGCAGTGACATTGGCTTTTCAGGATTGCCGGCGATTTCGTTCAGCTCCGGCGACATTCCCGGTAACCCCCGTTGCCTTACCAGGTCGACCGTCTGCATCAATATTCCGGGATCGGATGACGTCATAAGCAGGCCCGAAATTTGCTCCTGCCAGGCTTCGGGGAATGGATCGACCTGGCACTGGGCCATGCTGGTCAATGCCAGTATGATCATTTGCCGGTCTGTTTTACCCAGCATTTGTGACAGGAAAAGTTCCATTTCTCCAGTTCCGCAATAACTGTTGATCAGGTCCCGGAAGCGATTCATCTCTTCCTCATCCAATTCTGCTGGAATCAGGTGGTCATTCAGATATTGTATCATGACCGGCGCCCACTCCGGATGGTTGGTAGCTATCCCCAGGGCCGTCGGGTTCAATACCGGGTGATCCAGATAAGTCATAACCAGCTGGGGATCCAAAGAAAATCCGGCAATTTGATCCAGAACTACTAAAATAGTGGCAATCTGTTGGTTGGAAGACGTTTTCAATCTGGCCATTAATGGCTCCGGGTTACCCATCTGAAGTAGTGAATAACGCAGTGCATGCTCAACAAAGCGGTCTTCACTATGATCTACCGCCTGAATTAACTTATCTAAATATTCGGGTGCTCCAATCTGGCCCAGTGCGGTAGCCGCCTGTCGTACTACCGCCGGATGCTGATCCAGCAATAATTGCGAAAGTCCCTCCCCCAGACTTTTCGATCCGGACAAACCTGCTGCTTTGGCCGCCGCCACTCTTACTTCCACACTCTGGTCCTTAAAAGCGGTGATGATTCTTTCAACGGAGGCCTGGCTATTGAGTTGGTAGAGTCCATATACCGCTTTAATCCTGGCTGCTTCGGAACCTGACGATACCAGGATTTGCTCAAATAAGTCCACCGACGACTCCCCCCGTTTGATAAGTTCTTTCTGGGCCCTGCCGGAAACTAACCTGTTCCCCTTTTCCAGGTACTCACCAAGCGCTCCGTTAGATAATGACGGCCAAGAAACGTCATTCCCATACGGGTCCTTCACACCAGACCTATCGGGGCCGGTAACCCGGTAAATAGCTCCTTTCAGCTGTGATTTTGAAACCTGGGATAACGGACAACCCAGGATGAACCATCCGCCTGTTTCAACGATCAGCAGGCTTCCGTCTGCGTCCTCCAATACATCCGTGGGATGAAAATCTTCATTATCCGTCCAAAGGAATACCTGGTCTTCCATTTTGAATGATGCTCCCTGACGGGCAATCCGATGCCGTATTACCTGGTGGGTGTTGAACTGGGTACTGAACAAATTGTTATTGAAATCCATCCCCAGGGAGTTGCCGGTATACCATTCAATTCCAACCGGTGCCACCCGGGAATACTCACTGACTACCGGCAGTAAACCACCGGTGCGAGGGAGTCCGTCACGATCGATATTGGAGTTCTTCTTGCCATAGATCCCTCCTTCTGCCCAGTAGGTGATGGCATCCCGCAATCCTCTTTGTGGATCAACATAGAATGTCTGCGTGCCGATGGCTTCACCGGCAGGTGAAAAGGTCAACTCTACCGGATTGTTCATACCACCGGCAGCGATCCATTCCAATTGACTACCATCCGGCCTCACCCGCCATATCCTGGCTGTTTCTCCTCTAAGCTGTTCGCCTTCCTGGGTATTCACATCAAAACCCTCTATGGCACTGGTCATGTATAACCAGCCATCGGGTCCCAGGAACGGTCCAATTAGACTGTTTGCATTGACATTCAGGGTAAACCCGGAAAGCAGTACCTCTCTTTTATCTGCCACATTATCGCCATCGGTATCTGTCAGTTTTAACAGATCAGGGGCTGAGGAAGCAATGAGGCTGCCATCGATAAATACCCCCCCCTGAGGGAAACTGAGATGGTCAGCAAAAACCGTGGCTTTATCGTATTTACCGTCGCCATTCAGATCCTCCAGCAATTTTATTCGGAACCGGGGGTCTTCAACAGCCTGTTCACTGGTCTCATAAACATTGCCGATGGATTCAAATACAAACAACCTGCCGGTTTCATCCAGGGTGGCAAACATTGGGTAATCTACCAAATCAGGTCCGGCTACCAGTTCAATGCGGTAGCCTTCAGGAACATGAAGCGGGGGCGTGGATGATTGGTTTGAACAGGCAAATACCAAGAGGCAAAAGCTGCACACAATCAGTAACCTAGTGAATACTAACATCATATTAATTTACAGGGGCGATCAGTCAACCTATAAATTAAACTGCTATTATGCAACCTATTCTCTCCTGGGTAACATAAAGTTACTCACTACTGTTAGCCGACGGTGGCCAGCATTTTACCCACAAGTTGTTCTGAGAATTTCACCATATGCTCGATATCGGTGCTGCGTGCCACTCTCAGTGATCTGAAGACCAAGAGTGCTTCACCGTTGCTTTCGATATGGTAGATCTCTTCATCTTCCAGGAACCGGACCAATTCGGGGTTTAGAAACGCCTTAATGGCTTCGGGGTCATCTCCCTGAAGTACAAACTTTGAAGAGAATTTCGGATATTCCTCCAGGTTGATATCCTGATGTGGAGAAAATGGCAATACCCTGGTAAACACCTTATCGAACATACCCTCCTGCTCCAACACAAATTTGGGAATGGGATGGGGTAAATAGATAACTTCCAAAGTGGTGCGGTAAACTTCCCGTGCCAGCAGCGCCCCTTCATCGAAGGTAATATCACTACTTTCCCATTTTATTTTATAATTGGGGTATTCCCCGGCAATGAGATTGGTCTTGAATTCAATTGGTCTCGAATCGAAGAACTTAAAATTTTGCAGGTAGGAGGTATTCCAGTCCGCTTTTTCGGTATACATCCAGTTGTTGTCAATGGCCAGTTGCTTAAGCCGCTTTTGCCGGGGAGACAGACGATGCCTTACCGGGGTCAACTGGGTTTTAAGTGCAAAACGATGGACGGAAGAGGCAACATGGTGCTCCATTCCCGTGATAGCTACGTTGGCACCGGTGTTTTGATGCATCCTTTTAAACTCGTTGAGGTGTTCCTGCACTGTAAGATCTACCAGTTTGGCAGTTGATAAGTTTATCTTGAGGTTTTTGCCCGGAGGTACTTCATCCAAAACCCTTTCCAGTGATAACATGGAAAGAAAATTTGCTATTCCTTTGATCTTTAGCTCCACGCTGTCATCATCTTTATAATACAGCTTGGTCCCGGAATTGAAAACCAGCTGAAAAAAAGTAGCTATAGGCACCCTTGCCAACAGTATGTGTACCGTTAGGGCAATTATGATACCCCCGAAAATTCCCCATAGCAGGTTTGAATACAGGGTAATCATCATGGTGCCGACCAGGAACAACAACTGCTCCATTCCCTGTTGGTATGTTTCCCGGAATACCCTGGGAGAAGCCAGCTTGAATCCCGCAACCACCAGAATAGTGGCCAGCGCCGCCAGTGGGATGGCCTGCATCACCGGGGCAGCCAACAACACGAAAAGTGCCAGTAGGATTCCGTGATAAAAATTGGACCACTTGGTCTTGGCATCGTTAAGCACATTGACCGTGCTCCTTACCGGAATGGCAATTATGGGTAGACCTCCCAGGCACCCGGATACTATGGTGCTTATTCCCACTCCCACCAGATCTTTGTCCAGGTTGGTTTTTCTCTTATAGGGATCCAGTTTGTCCACCGCCTTGGTTATGGCCAAGGTTTCCACCGACGACACCAG
>JAUIKU010000264.1 GCA_030430675.1 Bacteroidia bacterium
AAAATAACCGAACATAAGGTTGGGATCAGCCAGCCCCCTGGCTTGAGGGATCATTTCCAAACTGGCCATAAATTCACTAAACCTGGCTTTTAGTTCCGGGCTGTTGCCTGCGGCGATTTCCAGGTAGGGGTCCACGGGATGCTGGGCCTTACCCGACAAGCAAAGGGTAAACAAAGCTACAATGGTTAATTTTTTCATGCTTCTAAATCTTATTTCTTCTATTGCTATGCAGTTGCTTTTCCTGCCACAGTGAATAAAGTACCGGAACAATCAATACGGACAAGCTTTGAATCAGCATGCCTCCGAACGTGGGGATAGCCATGGGAATCATGATCTCAGCCCCCTTTCCGGTAGAGGTTAATATTGGCAGTAAAGCAATCACCGTAGTAGCGGTGGTCATCATTGCAGGACGAATTCGCAATTTTCCAGACGCTATTACTGCTTCTCTTACTGACTCCACAGAAGCTGGTTTCTTTAAATCAAAAGTCTGCTTCAGTCTGGTTCCCATCAGTACACCATCATCTGAGGCTATGCCAAACAAGGCCAGGAAACCAACCCAAACAGCTACACTTAGATTGAGTTTCTTCACCTGAAAAAGTTCTCTCATATTTTCACCAAGGAATGTGAAGTCAAGGAACCAACTTTGTCCGTATAACCACAGCATTATGAATCCACCGGCAAATGCCACGAATATTCCGGAAAAGATCATGGTGGCCGGTGCAATTTTTCCAAACTGGAAGTACAGGATAAGGAAGATGGCCAACAAGCTTACAGGGATGACCAAAGACAACCTCTTGCTGGCTCTGACCTGATTTTGGTAACTGCCGGCAAATTGGTAATTCACAGCTACCGGTATGTTCAGAGATCCGTCATTTATTTTGGTCTCTAAGTAGTTCCGAGCGTTATCTACCACATCAATTTCAGAATACGCTTCTTCTTTGTCGAAGATCACATAACCTACCAGAAAGGTATTCTCACTTTTTATATTCTGTGGTCCTCTTTCATATTGCAGCTGTGCCAGCTCCCCCAACGGAACCTGAACTCCCGATGGAGTAGGTATCAGGATACCATTCAGGTCATCCGGATTATCCCGAAATTCCCGGGCATAACGGACTCGTACCGGGTATCTTTCTCTTCCCTCTACCGTAGTAGTTTGGGCGGTGCCACCGATAGCTGCACCGATATAGGTCTGCATATCCGCAACACTCAAACCATACCTGGCGATGGCTTTGCGGTTTATTTTTATGCCCAGATACGGTTTGCCAACCACCCGGTCGGCAAATACCGAGCTGGGTTTTATTCCAGGTACCTGTTTCAGCAACTCTTCCATGCGAAAGCCTACTCGCTCAATGGTCTCAAGGTCTGGTCCAAAAATCTTAAGTCCCAGAGGAGCCCTCATTCCAGTAGAGAGCATAATCAGTCTGGTAGCAATGGGTTGTAGTTTGGGAGCGGAAGTAAGTCCCGGAATGTTAGTCACATTCAAGATCTCCTTCCAGATGTCATCAGGTGTATGTATATGATTCCGCCACTGCCGGAAAAATTTGCCGTTATTGTCAGGAATTAACCATTCCCTATTGATGTCCTGAAATGAGGAACTATCGGGATTAAATACGTGCCCATTGGTCAATACAAAATTCTCATCGCTGTCTGTTTTGAACCTCAACCGGTGCCCATTCTCATCTAAGATATACTCCGGTTTGTAGTTAACTATGTTCTCATACATTGAGATAGGAGCGGGGTCCAGGGCGGATGCGGCACGACCCCATTTACCCACGGTAATATCTACCTCGGGAATGGCAGTCACCATCCGGTCAAGCAACCGGATGGTTTCGATGTTTTCTTCAACTCCGGAGTGTGGCATGGTAGAAGGCATGAGCAAAAATGATCCTTCATCCAAAGGAGGCATGAACTCCTTGCCGATACCTGGAAATGAATGGTGCATAA
Organism: Bacteroidia bacterium; assembly: GCA_030430675.1. GTDB lineage: Bacteria > Bacteroidota > Bacteroidia > Cytophagales > Cyclobacteriaceae > SZUA-3. Next base: position 1,945 of record JAUIKU010000264.1, read on the forward strand.
ATACCCAGGCAGGGGATTGGCGTATTTGCCAATTGACAGTTTCTGCGGCATTGGCAACAAATCCAAATACCTTGTTGAATCCCTGCCAGGTTAATACTCCAAACATTACCAGAAGAAGTGGAATGGAGAGAAATTTCCCTTTATTTTCAAGGCACCAGGTAAGTATTTCAGTATAATACTTCACCATTGCCAAAGAAAATGCCAAAACCATAGTTGTTAACAATGCCACGAAAAAGACATTAAGGCCCAGTGAATGTTCAGGACCCAGTGGCAGCCAGGATTTTGTAAGGAAGTACAGTACTATCAACAAAATGATAGCTATGTACAAATATTGATGAAGGTCAGGCCATTTTTCTTCTAACCGGTGTCCGGCGTATTGATTTATTCCCAGCACCAAAAGTGTCAACCCGGCCCATGGAACCAGAAAAAGCACTACCACTCCGCATAGCACCAATACTACACCGATGATATTTTTGGATTTTCTATGGCCTGAACGCCAGGAAAATATCCAATGAGCAAAAGCGGGGATTATAATAAGCCCTATCAGCAATGCCGCTACCAAAGCAAAGGTTTTGGTGAAGGCCAAAGGAGTGAATAGTTTGCCTTCCTCTGCCTGCAGGGTAAACACCGGCAGAAAGCTGATTACCGTAGTTGCCAGGGCGGTAAGCACCGCCGGAGCTACTTCCATGGTGGCTTTGTGGATCACGGCAATGGAAATACCGGAAGTTTGTTCCTTTTGTGAAGGGATTTGTCTTAATATGTTTTCCGTAAATACCACCCCTACATCTACCATTACTCCAATGGCAATGGCGATGCCGGACAACGCCACTATATTTGCAGGTATTCCAAAGTATTTCATTGCCACAAAAGTCAACAACACTCCCAGTGGCAGTAAGCTTGATATCAGTATGGATGCACGCAAGTTCATTACCAACAGGATTACCACGATCATGCTTATCAGGATTTCCAGGGTAAGCGCTTCCTCCAGTGTCCCCAGGGTTTCCTTTATTAGTCCGGTACGATCGTAGAATGGAACTATGGTGACTTTCGATATGGTGCCATCGCTTAAAGTCCTGCTGGGAAGGCCCGGTCCGATTTCCTCAATCTTATTTTTCACATTGTTAATTACCTCCAGCGGGTTGGATCCGTAGCGGGCCACCACTACTGCACCTACTGCTTCTGCCCCGGCTTTGTCCAGGCCACCCCGACGGGTAGCAGGTCCCAGTTGAACCTGGCAAACATCTTTTATTCGCACCGGGACATTATCCCTGGCTACAATAACTGCTTCCTCCAGGTCACTTATATCCTGAATATACCCAAGGCCCCGGACCAGGTACTCCGCTTTATTGTATTCAATTGTGCGCGCACCTACGTCCAGGTTACTTTTTTTGACTGCCTGCATGATATCGGCAACACTTACCTGGTAACTTTTTATGGCAATGGGGTCGATCTCCACCTGGTATTCTTTTACATGCCCGCCAATAGAAGCCACTTCCGATACTCCCCCTGCAGAAGAGAGTCCGTATTTGACGTAAAAATCCTGAATTGAGCGAAGTTCATGGGGGTCCCAGCCACCTGCGGGGTTGCCATTCTGGTCTCTGCCTTCTAATGTATACCAGAAAACCTGTCCCAGTGCGGTGGCATCGGGCCCTAGTGAGGGTTGTACACCCTCGGGCAGGGTGCCGGCTTGCAGGGAGTTTAATTTTTCCAAAATTCTGGAGCGACTCCAGTAGAATTCCACATCTTCATCGAAGATGAGATAGATGCTGGACAGCCCAAAAATTGAGCTGCTGCGAATGGTTTTAACCCCGGGGATGCCCAATAGGGCAGTAGTCAGAGGGTAAGTAACCTGGTCTTCTACATCCTGGGGAGATCGACCCACCCATTCCGTGAAAACAATCTGCTGGTTTTCACCCAGGTCCGGAATAGCATCAACTGCTACCGGATTCCTTGGCAGCCAGTTCAGGTCCCAGTTGAAAGGCGCAGTGCTTAACCCCCATAGGACCAGTGTTACTGCCAGCAATGCAGTAACCAGCTTTTTTTCTAAGAAAAACTTGATTAATCGACTTAACATAATTGCAAAATTGATTCAGAATAACCCGAAATAGCCGGCTTCTTTGAAACAGGCTACTATTCAATTTTACAATGGCACTATAGAAGGAATGACTGAACCATTAGATACAATGGGTCAGCCTCCACCGGTGGCCCGGTGTCTACGGGATAGAGTAAAGAAGTATCGAAAGGGGCATCCTCACCTACCGTTTCTGTAACCAGATAGGCGATGAGCAGGTCGTATTCCGGAGCGATGTCTATTTGATGTTTGACCAGCTGGTAGTCATCATCCAGCACCAACGTTTCAGTTTTTTCGTCACAACAACCGGTGTCCATGTCCATGCCAGGCATACAACTCTTCACCTCGGTGCCCAGACTGGTACGTACCAGAGCGCTTCCACAGAAGTGTTTGCTTATGCTGATCCCCGTGGTGGCAACCACCAGGGTGAAACACATTAACATATGAAAAATCCTACGCATGGCTATACAAAGTTAATAATTTTTGGAATAATACAATTCTGATCGATTAGATTGACTTACCGATGTAATATGCCAGCTACAATTAGATAGGATCACCAACCGAACTGCCACTTACTTTTACTAAAAGTGTTTACCTTTAATTCTCATGAGTAGAATCCGACGCAGTACTATTTTAATCACCGGGGGTGCCAGTGGTATCGGGAAATTAATGGGTGAGCGGTTCTTGCGAATGAAATGTTCGAAACTGGTGATCTGGGATATTGATGAATCGCGACTCGAAGCGGTTTCCTCGGAGTGGTCTGACCTGGGACATGATGTTTATCCCTACCTGGTTGATGTTGCTGAGACCTCACAGGTAGATGAAATGGCTGGAGATGTTTTACAAAATGTGGGAAAAATCGATATCCTGGTGAACAATGCCGGTATTGTGGTGGGAAAAGACTTTGCGGCACACACGGCAGAAGACATAGATGCGACCATTAATGTCAATATCCGAGGAGTGATGCAGGTCACCCGTGCTTTTCTCCCGCAAATGGTGGATTCCGGCAGCGGTCATATTGTCAATATTTCATCGGCGGCCGGTATGATTCCCAATCCCCAGATGTCGGTTTATGCCGGTAGTAAATGGGCAGTATTGGGGTGGTCCGAGTCTCTGCGATTGGAACTGGAGGAGCTAGGCAGAAAGCTCAAAGTGACAACCGTTACCCCAAGCTATATCGATACCGGTATGTTTGAAGGCGTTAAAGCCCCCCTGCTGACCCCGTTACTGAGTCCCGAAGAGATCGTTACAGAAATCATTACCGCTATTCAGGAGGACAGGATACTGGTAAGAGCTCCCAGGATCGTACATTTACTACCATTACTGAGAGGTGTATTGCCCAGAGATAAGCCCGAGAAATTGTGCATGGCCTGCAAGAGGGATCAAATTGTCTGTACTTTGGTTACCCGCGGTGAGCCTTGTCTTGGGCCTGTGACAAGAACGGGATGCGGTGCTTTATGTCCTTCTTTTGGGCGTGCCTGTTATGGCTGTT